>JAHEBB010000414.1 GCA_024642575.1 Trueperaceae bacterium
TTTCGGCAAAATCCAGACCCGCAGCATCTACTAAGGCTGTGTTATCAGGAGAACTTGATTGTGGGAGTTCTTGAGCCAAAACCTGATTAACCACGACCTTAGGCTCAGGAATGCTTACTTGGGGTGAGGCTGGTTTAGAGGCTGCCAGGAGGAACAAACTTGCGAGTGCCAAATAGCGAAACATCGCTACTAGTCTAAAGCGAAACTATGAAGATTTTGTTTGGCCCGTGACAAGCTAAGAGTCTGTAGTTTAACCAGCAAAATGAAAGGGTTTTACGTGAAAGGCTCGAGCTTGATTCTCGAATGTTTTTTGATCTTGAATATCAGGGTTGCCATTTTGGGGTTTGAGAGAAAAGCCTCAGCTAATTTGGGGGCTAAGCTTTTAAAGGGGTAAAAGTAAAAATATTAAAGATTATTTATCCCCTGACAGGCTATGCTTGCTAGCACTTGAGTTTTAGAGGGAAGGCTTTCTTAACTAAAATGCTTGACCTAGAGCAACACCTATATAATAGGGATGATGTTTAGTTGTTATGGTTTCGGTCATTATTGTTAACTACTTTTCTGCAGATATGCTCGAGCGATGCCTTATGAGTTTGATAGATGTTCATGAGGTTATTATTGTCGACAATTCAGTCGACTTACAAGAAAAAAAGGCGCTTACTACTCTTGAGCAGAATCGCCCTAGTCTCAAGATTATTTTTAATAAGCAAAATCTAGGTTTTGCCAGGGCGGTAAATCAAGGCGCTGCACAGGCTGAAGGCGATACCTTACTTATATTAAATCCGGATACCTTTTTATTTAAAGATACCTTGGGGCTACTTGAGGTTGAACTTGCCAAAGAAGGTGTAGGGGCAACTGGGCCATTCATACAATTCCCAGACGGTACCGAACAATCCGGTGCTCGTCGCTTGACCCCTACGCCAGCCAGGGCATTTGCCAAGATTATTGGTTTAACACGTCTTGGTCTTATGAAAGATCACAATTTGGCGGGTAGTGACTTGCCATTAGAACCTCAAGCTGTAGAGGCACTTTCCGGTGCTTGTATGCTTATGCGAAAAGACTTGTACCAAGAGCTTAATGGCATGGATGAAGCCTACATTATGCACTGTGAAGACTTAGACCTTTGCATGCGCATAAGATTAAAAGGGCTCGAGCTTATGTTTGTTCCAGCAGCCAAAGTTGTGCATGAAAAAGGTCATAGTAGTAGTCGGCAACCCTTATGGGTCGCATGGCATCTACATAAGGGAATGCTCAGATATTATCAAAAGTTTTTCCGTTCCCATTACCCTGCACCCCTATGGTTTTTAGTTGTTTTAAGCGTCTACTTGAGATTTTTTGTTTATTCTTTTATTAGTCTTTCGAAACGTTTGTTTAAAGGCGTTTTATAGCAGGTGAAGCGGGTACTTGTTTTGGGTTCACGCTCTTTAGTTGCTTTACCCCTTTGTGTACAACTCCTTTCTAAACAAGTTCAGGTCATAGCTGTATCTCGGCAACCCGAAGCACTCTCAGTTTTGCAATCTAAAGGTTGTGAAGTAATCAAGCTAGACAAGCTTCGTCAGCAAAAGCTCGAGCTTGACGCGCTTATTAGCCTCATGCCCATCTGGGAAACTGCCAATCTAATATCTAAACTAAAACTGAGTCAGTTAAGAAAAGCAGTAGTGGTTTCTTCAAGTAGTGTTGTTAATAAAAAACAATCGAATTCAGCCTCTGATATTGCACTAGTTGAAAGGCTCGAGCGAGCTGAAGCTAGTCTAAAAAAAACGTTTGACCAGCAAAATCTCGACCTTATTATCTTGCGACCTACCATGGTATTTGGCTACGGAAAAGATAAAAACATATCACTTATTTTGCGCAATCTACAGCGTTTCCATGTCATGCCCTTTTTAGGAAAGGCTAAAGGTTTAAGACAACCTATGCATGCAGATGATTTAGCTAAGGCAATTTGCTTAAGTCTTGAAGCGGATCTTGGCAGTCAAACCTTTGAGCTTGGCGGGGCAACTCAGCTTACGTATCGAGATATGGTTGCCGAAATCGCTCGAGCCTATGATGTAAATTATCTGTCTCTGACCTTACCTAAACTGCTGCTCTTATCGGCCCTAAACATGTTAAAAAACATCCCTAGATATCGCTTTATAGAAATAAGCATGTTTGAAAGGATGAATCAGGACTTGATCATAGATAACCATCTGCTTGAACGACATATTTCCTATAACCCGATAAGTTTTCAAGAGGCACTTACAAAAGAACTTAATGCTTAGCAATATAGCAGCTAAGTGAAAGTTCTAATCAGTAGCTTGCACAGTATTTGTTAGGTTGTGCCCGATGAGCCTAGACGCTTGGATGACTTTGACTATTTTAGCTTTAATTTTAGGACTGCTCAGTTTTAGCAAGATAGCAGCAGACCTAGTCTTTGCTGGAGGGCTTACCCTACTTCTACTTTTAGGTGTGTTAAATCCGCAAGAAGCCCTACTTGGGTTTGCTAATGAGGGGGTTGCCACCGTCGGAGCTCTCTATATTGTTGTTACAGGTTTGCGAGAAACTGGAGGAATAGCCTGGTTGTCTAGACGGCTTTTGGGAAAACCCAAGTCCCTTTTAGATGCCCAGCTTAAGTTAATGCTCCCTGTTGCACTTATGAGTGCCTTTTTGAATAATACCCCCGTTGTAGCTATGCTGATACCTGCAGTCAGTGATTGGTCGAAAAAGTTCAATTTGTCAGTGTCCAGACTGATGATTCCCCTGAGTTATGCAGCTATTTTGGGAGGTACTTGCACACTGATTGGTACCAGTACGAATTTGGTTGTTAATGGCTTTTTGCTTAAAGAACGACCTGATAAAGCTTTAGGCATGTTTGAACTAGCCTGGGTCGGACTTCCTACTATGATTACCAGTATTGCTTTTGTTATCCTTTTTAGTCGCTGGCTATTACCCGATAGACGTTCGGTTGTTAGCCAGTTGAGTAATCCTAAAGAATACAGTATTGAAATGCTCGTAGATTATCAGGGAGCGCTGGTAGGCAAGACAATTGAAGAAGCAGGTCTTCGCCATTTGCAACACCTGTTTTTGATGGAAATTGAGCGTAAAGGAAAAATTCTTGCTGCGGTTTCACCCTCTGAAACTTTAGAGGCAGGTGACCGCCTAGTTTTTGTGGGAGTGGTTGACTCGGTTGTTGAGTTACAACGATTAAGGGGGCTTAGTCCGGCAACCGATCAGGTTTTTAAGCTTGAGGCACCTCGCTCGAGCCGTGTTCTCATTGAAGCAGTGATTTCACACACTAGCCCACTTATTAATACGAATGTAAGAGAAAATCGCTTTCGCTCAGCTTATGATGCAGTTGTTATCGCAGTTGCTAGAAATGGCGAAAGAATCAAACAAAAAATTGGTGATATTATTTTAAAAGCGGGAGACACACTTCTTTTAGAAGCCAAACCTAATTTTGTTGAGCAACACCGAAACTCTAATAATTTCTATCTGATTAGCGCTTTGCTAGACTCAAGCCCACCTAGATTTGACCGCATTTTTATTGCCCTAAGTATTCTTGCAGGAATGATTTTAGCTGTGAGCTTTAACTTGCTAAGTATGCTTCAGGCTTCCTTTTTAGCAGTTGGTTTAATGCTTATGACCAGAGCCTGTTCAGCCAATGTGGCAAGACGTAGCATCGATTGGCAGGTTTTAATTATTATTGCTTCAGCATTTGGTATAGGCAATGCGTTACAGTTAAGTGGTGCAGCAGGCGTTATTGCGCAAAGTTTTACAAGTCTGGCTGGAGAAAGTGCTTTTGGTAATTTAATCATCATTTATGTAGTAACAGCCCTTTTTAGCAGTGTAATTACTAATAATGCAGCTGCTGTTCTTATGTTTCCTATTGCTCTTTCTATTTCACAAGATTTAAACGTAAGCGTGTTACCCTTTGCTGTTGCCATTATGATGTCTGCCTCAGCAAGTTTTGCAACGCCTATAGGTTATCAGACAAATCTTATGGTCATGGGGCCAGGTGGGTATAAGTTTGCGGATTATCTTAAAATTGGTTTACCTTTAAACTTAATCACAGCCTTGGTAGCACTTTGTATTATACCGTTAATATGGAAGTTCTGAGTTGACGGAGAGATTCAGTACTGCTACCCCAGGAGAATTATGATTCAAAATATTATCGATATTGCCCTAGAAGCTGGGAAAAAAATTCTTGAAGTCTATGAATCAGCAGATTTTGATGTTGACTTTAAAGCCGATGACTCACCTCTGACTCGAGCCGATCTGGCGTCGCATAACTATATTGTTAAACATTTAGAAGCGCTAAGTCCCGAGATACCTGTTTTATCTGAAGAGTCAAAAGGTATTGCTTATAGTGATCGCAAGAGCTGGTCACGTTTTTGGTTAGTAGATCCCCTGGATGGCACCAAAGAATTTATCAAACGCAATGGCGAATTCACCGTTAATATTGCCCTGATAGATGAAGGTAAACCTGTTATGGGTATTGTTCATGTGCCTGTTACGGGGTTAACGTACTGGGCAGAAAAAGGCAAAGGCGCTTTTAAAAGAGAGAATAGCCAAGATACTAAGCTTAGGGCTGCTAATGTATTGACTAAGGGCATGAAAGTTGTGGCAAGTCGCTCCCATGCTGGAGCTGAAACAACAGCTTTTTTAGACGCCTTAGCTAAAGATTATCAGCTAGATGTTGTTTCTAAAGGAAGCTCATTAAAGCTTTGTCAGGTTGCCGAAAATAGCGCTGATATTTACCCCAGGCTTGGCCCAACGATGGAGTGGGATACAGCAGCAGCACAGTGCATTGTTGAACAAGCTGGAGGCGAAGTTACCACCTTAGAAGCAAAA
>JAHEBB010000055.1 GCA_024642575.1 Trueperaceae bacterium
AACTTAGTTTCAGGAAGCTCTATTTGTAGTTTGTCAAGAATGTCTTGAACTTGTCCGCGGTCACGTGGCTCAGTGTATTTATGATTCAAAATAAAGTAAAGAATGACCAGCCCAAAATTATCCTCTCCAAACTGTATTTCATATTCAGCAAAGGCTATGAGGGCTTCAAGTACAAAGTTTAATGCTGTGCTCAGGTTGGTTTGTTTTAGATGCTGTAAGGCTTTGTCTTGCTTGTTATTAACTAATTCGATTCTAGAAAGGTAGGCGTTTGCTTTGGTAATATTTGCTAAAAACCCAGTTTGGAGAGCAGTATCATTAGCCTTGGCAAAATAAGTTCTAGCCTCAAGAAGGTTTCCTTGTTTAAAATCAGCAAAGCCTAATTCAGAATAGAGACCATTGACAATGTTTTTAATGTTCATAACTTTATTAAGTATGAGAGTCTCGTTAAGCAATGCCTGGCCCCGTTCATAGTGCTTACAATAGTTTAGAAAAGCACCATGCATTACCTGTATGCCTAAAAGGTTAACATAGTCTGCAATGTTCCTAAGTTCAGCCTTTGCTTGTAGGAAATACTTTTCAACGTCTATAAAGTTTAAATTATTTCTTACATAAAGATATTCGTAATGATAATAATCAGCCACATCATTATTTGTTCCGAATTTTCTTGTTAATAAAAAACCTTTTGTATAAGGTGATAGATTTTGAGGTGAAAAAATTGTCCTTTTTGCATGTGCTGTAAATAGTAAGCCTAGACCAAGCCATCGTTTACTTTTTGCAGTTCTAGCAAAATCATAACCTCTTTTCGCAAATTTTATTTCATGATCTAATTCCTCAAACCACATATAGTGTTTTACTTGACGTAAATAAAGTTTACTTAAAGCCAGATGGTCGTTCTGGTTAGTTTCATCAAAGACCTTGATTGCTTGACCTATCAAAGCTACGGCTTCTTGGTTATTATTACTTAGCGTTTCGCTGAGTGCTTCAACTGAATCTTCGATTTCACCTTTATCCTGGGTTTTGATGGCCCAGTTCCAGGCAGCTTTTATATTTGAAAAATCAGGCTCGAGCGTTTCCAAAATGGTTTTGCGCTCGAGTCCTCGCAGTTTAGGCGATAAGTCTCTTATAAGGTCAAGAAAATAGCGTCCGTGTTTTTCTTCAATGTGTTGTTTTTCTTCTAGGCTTTCCTCAAGTTTTTCCTGACTGTACTGAATGACCAAAGGGTGTCTTCGGTAGCGCTCATTACTGGTTTTACTCAAAAAAGATTTGTCAATTAAACTTGCCAGTTCTAGGAGGGAGGTACCCGTAATTGCCTTTGCCGCCTCAAGGCTAAACCCCCCTTGAAATACCGCTAGACGTTTTAAGACTGTTTGCTCTTGCAGGTTTAAAAGATGCCATGAGTAATCAAAAACTGCCCTTATGCTCTGGTGCCTTTGAGGCAAATCTTGTGCTGATGTTTGCAACAGGTCAATACCTTTTTCTAATTCAGTAAGGATGGTCTTTAGGCTCAAGGTTCTGAGCCAGCTTGCGGAAAGCTCGAGCGCTAAGGGCATGCCTGCAACCAACTGGCAAAGGCGGCTTATGTCTAAAAGCGTTTCTTTGTCAAGCCCTAAATTTGGCTGCCGATTTTGAGCAGCTTGAAGAAATACCTTAACAGCGTCATCCGACTCTATTGCTGTTGCGGAATAGTGGAGACCTTTAAGCTCGATGATTCTTTCAGATTGAAGATTTAAACTCTCGCGGGAAGTTGCAAAAATTTTTACTTTGGTTGTTTTGAGAAGTAGCTCGTTAATAAAGAGGGCTGCTTCTTTCAAATGCTCAAGGTTATCCATAATGAGTAGCATTTCTTTGTCTTTTAGAAAACGACAGATTTGCTCTATAGGGCTTCCTGAACCCAGAAAGCTATAACCAAGAAACTCACCTAAAACCAAAGGTATTTGCTCTGCCGAAGAGGTAGAAACAAAAGAGGCAAAGCAAATACCCTCTGCAAAATGCTGAGTTAGTGTTTTTGCGACTTCTACCGCTAAACGTGTTTTTCCCATTCCTCCTTGGGATAACAGGGTCAAAAGACGCAATTCAGGTTTACATAGGTCATGGCTAATCTGTTTTATTTCAGCGGCTCGACCTATAAAGGGCAAGGGAAAACTGGGTAAAACCAATAAGCGTTTGGCTTTGGTTTGTGGCTCAAGAAGTAACGCTCGAGCGTTTTCCTGGCTTAAGGACAGGTCTAAGCCATAAGCCTTGGCTTCTTTTTGCACATCTTTAGCATTTAGGTGTTGGTCAGCTTGCAGTAAAAGATAAAGGCGTTTCAGTTCCTCTGCTTCAGGCTCGGGAGCATAACGAAGCTGGTAGGCTTTTGCGGCTTTTTGACTAGCCTCAGAGAATTTTTGGGTTTTAGCATCCTCTTCGGCTAAATTGATTAGCGCATACCTAACCTTTGCGGCAAAAAGCTCTCTTTGCTCATAGACCCATTCTTCGACTTCTATGCCATACGTGCTTGTATCTAAACCTTCAAGAAAGTTCCCCTTATAGAGATCATGAACAGTTGCCCAGTCTTTATGGGCAAAGGCTTGATTAAGCTGAAAACTATCAGATGCAAGGCTTGTACTGGCAAAGGCTTCATTGCTATCAATCATGTCTGGAGCAGCTTTTCTTAATCTTGTTAGGGTCATGGCAAGGTTGCCGAGGGCGTTTTCACGTTCGGGCCAAAAAAGCCTAGCGAGATCTTTTCTCTCTCGCTGACCTTCAAGACTGAGGTAGCAAAGTAACAAAAGCGCTTTAGGGCGCTGAAAATCTGAACCCTCGAGCCTTAACTCCCCAAACGTTTTTAACGCCATACCTTGATTATAGAACGAGGTTTCGCTGAAGTTAAGCTCAGGTTAGGTCAGGGCTAGGGGGTATTTCGCATACTTGGTTTGACTCGAGCGTTGAGTCAGAAAGGGTTGCAAATGAATAAGCAGATGTTCTTTAAGCAAATAGGGATTCTAAAAGTTAGTTTTGTTATGGGGATATTATTCCTGGCAGCTTGTACGTTTTCAACGCCTACGTTTCAGCAAAGCGTTCAAATGAATGGTGGGTGTTTAACAAGCTCAGTTGTTGAATTAAGAAATTGTATGACAGCAGTTGCTAGTGCTCAGTTGGTAGATGCTTATACGCTGGGTTATTTAAAATAAACGCGTTGTCGTTGTTTCATTCTGTGAGAGGCTTCAGGTTAGGCTCAGGTTATACCCAATCCTGCAAGCTAGAGAAGCTAATCCTTTTCCTGTTAATCCTTAGGACTATCGGGAATAAGCCGCTCAGGTAGTTGATAGTACCTGAGCGGACTTTTTTTATAAAAACCTTGTACCACCTTGCTCACGGTACTGACTCGGGCTCGAGCCTGTTTGCTGCCGAAATACAGTACTAAAATGCCTCACATCCTGATAACCTGTAGCGTAGCCAACTTCGGAAATGCTTAAGGCTTTATCAAGCAAAAGCTGCTTGGCAATATCCATTTTTAGCTCAGTTGCATAGTATTTAATGCTTTTGCCCGTGGCTGCTTTAAAAACCCTGCTCATATGCCTTTCGCTAAGGTGAATTTGCGCCGCAATTTCTTTAAGGCGCAGGGGCTCACTGTAGTTATCTTTTAAATATCGGTCAATGGTTTCTACCAGCGTGTCTTGGTGCTTGCGCTCAGGTAGGCGGCTCGAGGCTAGATTACTTGTACTCGCCCTTGCCGTTTCTATCAGAAGCTGCTTTACCAGTCCTTCAATCACAAAAGAAAAGCCGATATTTTTTTGATTTATTTCTCGGGTAAGTGAGTCTAAAATGCTTGCTGTTTCATGCTGCGCCCCAATAATGCTTTCCTGACTTTCTAGAAAAGCCGAAAAAAGCCGACTCAAATCGTGGTTTTTGGTTTGACTGGGTGGAACCAGCGAATAGGCCCAAAAATGTATACCCAAAGGATCCTCTTGAGAAGCAATGATTTCATGGCGTTCATTGGGTCTGGCAATAAAGAGGTCGCCTTTAGAAACCGCAAATGTTTGCTCATGAATCCGAAAAACTCCTTCACCTTTAAGTACATAACAAACCTCAAAAAAAGAATGCAAATGAAGATAGTTGCGCCACCAGGTTTCCCCATTGTAATAGCCCCAGTAAAGGATTTCACTGCTGAAACCCTCAAACTGGAGCTTGAGTTTTAACTGATTGAGGTCGCTAAATGCTTGCCTCGAGCCTTCTTGCATGATTACTAAGTTACCGCTTGACTGCGACCTTAGGTTCATAAAGATAGCATGATGCCTCGTGCTTGTTTTCTGCCACCTCAAAGAGTGGGGGGGCAGCTGTTAAGCAGTGATCCCAGCGGTTAGGGCAGCGTGGGTAAAAGCGGCAACCTTTGGCATCGGCAGCGCGCATCACTTCTTCATCAGGTAGCTCAATATCAGTTTCCCACTTATCATCAGGGTCAGGTTGAGGTACGGAGTCAACCAAAAGTTGTACATAAGGGTGATGAGGTTTATCAATAACGCTGGTGGTTGGGCCACGTTCGGCTATTGAACCCTGATACAAAATGTAGATTTGATCGCCAACCTGATAAGCGGTACTTAAATCGTGGGTAATGTACAGGAAAGAGATATTTTCTTCATCTCGTAGTTTAAGCATGACATCAAGAATAGCGGCGCGCAAAGAAGCGTCAACCATCGATACAGGCTCATCTGCCACAATCAGCTTAGGTTTAATTAGATAAGCCCTTGCCATCATGATGCGCTGGCGCTGACCCCCCGAGAGCTGGTGAGGGTATTTGCGCAAAATGTCTTCGCCGCGTAAGCCCACAGCATTTAGGCCTGCTTCAATGCGGTCTCTGGCTTCTGAGTCATTCTTATGGAGTTTGAAGTTTTTGATTACCAGATCGAAGACATGCTCGACACGGTAAAAAGGATTATAAACACCAAATGGGTCTTGAAAAACCGCCTGAACATTTTGGCGATAATCCAAAATTTCACTATGCGTCATATCACTTATATCTTTACCCTGAAAAACAATATTACCTGAGCTTAAGTGGGTAAAGCCAAGTACCAGATTAGCCAAAGTGGTTTTACCACTACCGCTTTCGCCTGCAATGGTGGTAATGGTGGCAGGCTTATCTGCAATGGTCAGGTTAAAATTCTGTAAGGCAACAACTTCTTTTTTCTTGCTGCCAATGCCGCCTCCAACCTGATAAACCTTGGTTGCATTACGAATATCAAGCAGAGGCTGCGACATTTTTCACCTCTCCCTTAGCATCTACTTCATAAAGGTGGCAAGCCACTTCCTGACGGGGTTTGAGTTCACGCATAACAGGTTCTTTACTGCGGCAGACATCCATAACATGAGGGCAGCGGAGCTGAAAAATACAACCGGGTGGTGGGTTCCTTGGGTCATGGGTTATACCTTCGGTAATTTTAAGGGGCTTTTTTTCTTTTAACGAAGGTATGGAGTCAATCAAAACCTGAGAGTAGGGGTGCATGGGTTCTTTAAATAGGCTATGAACACTGGCGATTTCAACAATTTTTCCGGCATACATAACCGCAATGCGGTCAACCATCTGCGCCATCAGCCCCATGTCGTGACCAATCATTATCATAGACACGCCGAGTAGTTCTTTAACTTTTAAAAGGGTTTGTGCTACTACTCGCTGCACCACTACGTCAAGCGCACTGGTAGACTCATCAGCAATGACGACAGTTGGATTCAGGCAAATGCCCATAGCAATGCAAACACGCTGCTTCATGCCCCCGGAAAGCTCGTGGGGAAACATATCGTATATGCGTGCGGGTAGACCCACAGTTTTAAAAAGGTCAAGAATCCGCTGCTTGATTTTTTCCTTAGATTGTCGGCCTTCATGGGTAACGATGACATCAGCAATTTGCTCGTGAACTTTCATGGTTGGATTCAGGGAGTTCATGGCACCTTGCGGTATAAGAGCGAGCTTTGTCCAGCGGAGTCTGCGAAAATCTCGCTCAGAAAGGCCAATAAGGTTTTTACCCTCGAGCCCAATTTCACCGCCAACAATATGTCCTGGGGGTTGAATGAGTTGCAAAATACCGTATGCAGTGGTGGATTTTCCGCAACCCGATTCGCCTACCAAGCCTAACGTTTCACCTTCATAAAGGGTAAAGCTTATGCCTGCAACTGCAATGACTGCGCCTTTGGGTGTTTCATAATGAATGCGTAAATCATCAACTTTCAAAACGGGTTTTGCGTCTGCCCAGTTCTTAGCTTTGGCAGTTGTGTTTGAGTGGCTTGTTTGTGCTTCGCTCATTACTCCACCTTTTGCCTGAGTCTTGGGTTTGAAATTTCATCTAAACCGAGGTTGATTAACAGTAAACCTACAAAAATGACAACTAGAATAAGGGCAGGGAAGCCCCACCACCACCAGAGACCTTGGCTAAGCCCAGAAAGCTGCACTGACCAATAAATGCTTTTGCCAAGCGTAGGAACACGTTGAGGCCCAAGACCTAAAACCTCGAGCCCAATCGCTGCCAAAATAGATCCCTGCATATTGCCAATAAAGCTGGCGGCTAAGTAAGGAATTAAGTTTGGCATCATTTCTTTAAACATAATGTCAAAGGTAGATGCGCCCGAAATGCGCGCCATTTTGACGTAGCCACTTTCTTTCATACTAAGCACTTGACCACGAATTAAGCGAGTGGGACCAGGCCAAGCAAAAGCAGAAATAAGTAAGGCCATACCTACTAGGTTTACCGGAATCACCGATTGAATCACAATGAGTACAAGAATTGAAGGAATGGTAATGGTGGTATCTGAAGCAATCCTAATGACATCATCAACCCGCCCTCCCATAAACCCTGCCATAAACCCAAGTAATATGCCAAAGCCCATACCCGCGGCCGCCGCTATAAAACCAATGGCAAGCGTTCTAGGGGCACCTACAATCATAACGGCGAGCATGTCTCTACCATCACCATCGGTACCTAAAGGATGTTCCCAGGTCCCAACGGAGGTTCCTCTTAAGGTTGTGTGACTAACGCCAACAGGAGGTTGTTTTAAGGGAGAGTTCCCGACGAGTGCTAAGTCAGAATCCCAGGTGAATTGTCCAATAAAAGCACCCAGCAAGATGATTACTATCAGAAAAACACCAGTTATTAAAAAGGGATTTAGCCAAGGATTATCAAATCTGTTAAACCTTGAGATTTTACGCTTAGGATTTGCGCTGATTGTTGCCATACTAATTTCCCTCGTGTGAAATGCGTGGGTCAATAAGCGGGTAAATCATGTCCATAATAAATACAGCAAGCGCGGTTGTTAAAATAAGAATATAAGATGTACCCTGAATAACTGGATAATCCTGATTACGAATAGCTGTAAAAATAGCATTCCCCATCCCTTGGTAGGAAAAGATATATTCTACCAACACCTGTCCACCCACTAGGGTTCCAAGGGTAAGCGCAAGTGCTGTGATTTGCGGTAAAATTGCATTGCGTATCGTGTAACGATAAAGACTGTAAAAAGGTTTAAGGCCTTTTGCCTTGGCTAAAGTCACGTAATCTTCACCTTCGACGGTAATCATCATTCCCCGCATACCTAAAGTCCAGAATCCAAAAGTAACGACAACGATAGACATGATAGGTAAAATGGCGTGCCACATAACACTACCAATAAATGTCCAAGTCCAACCCGGTACGATTCCCCTGCCGTAAGCACTAAGTGAAGGAAACCAGCCAAGTTGAAAAGCAAAAAAGTATAGGAGCATTAAAGCCGCAAGAAGAGAAGGTACCGAAGTGAAAATCATAGATACGGGAATGAGTCCTTTAATGATTCTGGGAGTTTTATTCCAGGCAAGCATAGCGCCGAGAAAGTTGCCAATGAAGAAAAATAAAGCAGTAGAAACACTCAATAAACCTAAAGTCCAGGGAAGTGCTCGAAAAACTATTTCTTTGACAGTTGTAGGAAAGCTTGCAAGTGAGTAACCAAAATCAAATGTCACCAAATTCTTCAGATACCTTCCGTACTGCAAATACCAAGGGTCATCTAAGCCAAAGCGTTTGCGCCAGCCTGCAATAATGACATCAGAATTTTCGATGTAACCCGCTTGCTGAGTCATACGTGCAACCATGGCCGAAATAGGATCACCTGGGGCCATTCGGGGGATAATATATATAAGTGTAGCTGCGATCCACACAGTTAATAAAAAAATACCAAAGCGTCTTAAAAAATAAACTAATGTAATACCTTTCAAAGTCTCTAACCTCCTAATCTAAGAGAATTTGTAAATAACCTTTCTCGTATATAAATCTATCAAAATAACGGAAAAAAACTGAGATGCCACGAAATATATTTCGTGGCATCTCAAACGTGATTTAGTTACCTGTAGGTTTCAGATTATGGATGATCTGGTGAGTACTCATCCACCAGGTGGCTGGGTGGTTATAGTTGTTCTCTTGCGTTGGCCAACCCGTCCAGTAAGTGGTGTCAAAGGGAACAAGCTTTCTTGCTTGAGTAATAGGAATAAAGGGCATGTCATCATAGAGATGTTGATAAGCTTCAACAACCATACCTTCGATAGATGGGTCGCCTAAAGGTAAGACGCCAATTTTCTCTACGATAGCGCTATATGCATCATTATTAGCACCTGACCAACGAACATGGTTATTTGTACCAGGTGAAGCTTCGCCAATAGGCTTCAAGAAGCGGCTGGTAAAGCGGTTCATTGAGTTCCAGGGCTCGTTAATAGAACCGCAAGCATCCCAATCTAAAACACCTTCGTAGTTGCCAAAGCGTTTATTTTCATCCCAGGTTGCACCTGCAACGGCGCGGGTAGAGGCGTCAATACCGGCTTTGCGGTACTGCTCCACTAAGACAGCAGCAATACGTGCTTTTTCAATAAAAGCTTCGTGGGTTTGTATTTCTATAGATAATACTTTGCCGTCTTTTTCGTAGAAACCGTTACTGTTTAGGGCATAGCCATTTTTCTCAATTAAAGCTTTGCCTTTTTCAACATCAGCGGTTGTGCCTAAAGTCATGCCTGCACCTGTAATAGCATTGATGTAAGGCAAAAGACCGCCGTACTCTACAAACATGGTTTGGGAGGGGATAGTTGTACCTTCATAGGCAACGTCGATAATTTGCTGGCGGTCCATGAGGTCGTTTAAGGCCCAGCGCATTTCGGCGTTGTCCCAAGGAGCTACCATGTTATTTACTGAAAGCTGACGTGGGCAAGGATCAAACCAGACATAAGGCATGCCATCTACCCAAGCTTCAATATTGGGGTTATTTGCAACCATGGCTTCAAAGCCCCCAAGGGTTACGTCCATGATGCTGTCTAATTCACCTTGCGAAGCAAGTTGAACTTTATTTTCTTCAGCGCCGGTCACTTCCCAAACAAGGTATTTAGGAGCAGGTAGGCCGCTGATACCCATTTCAGGAATACCTACGTCTTTACCCCACCAGTTGTCATCTCTTTCATAAGTAAAGCGGGTCTCGCTGGCACTGGTTAGTTTATAAGCACCTGTACCTAAAGGCCAACCTTTTGCAGGATCATAGTTAGTAAAGGTAAACGGATCCTGCCCAGCCCAGACATGCTCTGGCAGGATGATGATACCGCCCCAAATACGAACAGACCAGTAATCAAGCTGAAAACGTGGATTGGGAGCTTTAAGGTTAAATTGAACTGTTAAATCATCGACTTTTGCAACATCTGTTACCCATTGCTGCATATCGGCAGCGCCACCTAAGGTCATAGTTTCATCACCTAAAAGTAGATTTAAGGTAAAGACAACATCATCCGCATTAAAGGCTTCGCCATCAGCCCATTTAACACCATCACGGATTTTTAATGTCCAGACATCCAGACTTTCATTAGCTGTAAAGCTGGTACCAAGATAGGGCATAATTTCGCCCGTCTCATAGTTAAGAATGAAGAGGGGTTCCCAAACGGCCTGGTGCATACCTTGGTTACGAGCAGTACCGGGAACCATCCAGTTAAAGTTGGTTGGAGCGGTTACATTACCACCGTCAATATCAAATATAACGGTTTCGTTGCGGGGGGTTTGAGCAAACGCCAGTGCGATAAGCGCAAAGGTTATGAGTGCCATAAATAGTCTTGATAGTTTCATTAAAGCTAATCCCTTTCCTAAACTGTGACAAAGAGCTAAAACCGAAAAACCTATAGTTTGCTTATAATCAGCCTATCCCTCCTTTCTTTGCAAAGATTGCTGGGAACCAGCGTAGTCAACAATCGTCATAGGAATTATCTGGTGTTGATTGGGCAATTTTTCTTCTAGCTGAAGACGGCGAATAAGCAAAGAAGCAGCCTGTTTTCCTAATTCAAAGCTAGGATGAACGGCAAAGACTTTTAAGAAGGTGTAATGCAACTTAGCCTGAGTGCCAAAACTGGCTAGCTCAATACTAAGATTAGACTGATCAATTTCAATCGTTCCTTTAAGCGCTGAGTGCATACGGGAGCTTTGTAAAAGCAAAAGATCATGTTCTACATGGTCAGCAATCGTGTCATTAATGGTCAGGAGGGCACTCGGCTGAATACGCTCGAGCCTTTCTTGGAGCATGTCCCGATAACTTGTCTGGGTAACTGGGTCAGGATAAAAGTTCTTATAAAGCTCGAGCCAGACCAATTCTTCATCGTAGGGGATACCTGCATCTTCAAGGGCTCTGCGGTAGCCTTTAAGGCGGTTTTTCACGGCTGTGGTATCAATTTCAATGCCAGGAATAACGGCGATATGCTGATGACCGCGTTCGATGAGTTTTTGCGTGAGTTGATAGCTGGCTTCTTCGTTATTGTAGACGACCCAATCACACTCGAGCTCTGGAAAATAGCGATCAACCAAGACCAGGGGAATGTTTTGCTCAATCAATTCCTGATAAATAGGTAAATCAGTTGTTCCTGTCCGACAAAAAACAATAAAACCCTTAACGCCATTTTGAATGGCTGTTACAAGGTATTCTCTTAAGGACTTAAATTCGCTATCCAGGCCTAACATTTGTAGCTGAAAAGCATGCTCAAAGGCAGTCTGACTTATGCCCATGACCAGTTCGTGGCTAAAGCTTGAGGAGCTAACAAAAGCAATTGTTTTTGCTTCAGGTTTTGACCTTTGACCTAAGACAATGTTGCCGCGGCCTTGCTGTTTTTCTATCAACCCTTCTCGCTCTAAAAGGTCAAGGGCTTTTACTACCGTTGGTCTAGCAACACCAAAATGCTCTGCAATATGCCGTTCAGGCGGTAGAGCTTCACCCAAATCGAGCTCGCCATGTTGAATCATGGCCAGCAAGGCGCTATAAATTTGATAATAGCGCGGAAGTGGGCTATTTGGATCTAGACCTCGATCCTGCATAAACCTCCCGGTGAAGCTATAGCTCGTTTATACCCAGAGGGGTACTTGCTATAGTCTAGACAATTGGACTATTCCAATTTATAATCACTTCATCTATTTGTCAAGGATTAAAACTTCATAGATTACTTTCCTAAGGAGGAAATGATGACAGAACCGTTGCGGGTAGGACTTATTGGAGTGGGTGGGATAAGCCGTACACATATGCCAGGCTGGGCTGCTTCTGAGCATGCCGAGGTAGTTGCCGGTGCAGATTTAAGCGAAGCATCCCTCAAAAAGTGGGGGGATACTCATGGTATTGCCAGACTGACCACAAAGGTTGAAGATCTGCTTCAGTCCAAAGATATTGACATTATTGATATTTGTACACCCAACATGTATCACACACCTCTTGTTGTTGCTGCTTTAGAGGCAGGAAAACATGTTATTTGCGAAAAGCCTTTAGCGCCAACACCAGCCGATATTCGCAAGATGATTGAAGCTAGAGATAAATCTGGCAAAGAGCTTATGACAGCTCAGCACTTCCGTTTTAAAGGTGTATCTCAAGCTGTGAAAGCTGAAATAGAAGCAGGCGCATTAGGTGATGTTTACCACGCAAGGGGCTGGATGTTGCGCCGCAATGCTTATATTCCAACCTCAACCTTTGTTTATAAACAGCACTCTGGGGGTGGCGCTTGTATTGATATTGGTGTGCATATTCTTGACCTTACCCTCTGGATGATGGGAAACCCTAAACCTGTTGCTGTTTCTGGGGTGGCGCGCACCGAACTGGGCCGCATTCCAGGTGTCTTTAGCGACTGGCATCCAGGTGATATGCCTGCTGACATGGATGTTGAAGAGATGGCCATGGCATTTGTTCGCTTTGATAATGGCGCAACTCTGATGCTTGAAGTTTCCTGGCTTTTGCACCACGACACAACCAGTGAAGACATGCAAATGTGGCTGTACGGAACCCAAGGGGGTTGCCACTGGCCCAGTGCGCAGTTTTTGAATAGCAACTATCAAAATCGGCAAAACTATAACCGCGTTTTGCGCTCAACCAAAGACATCATGGAGCCTCATGCCTATGAATGTTTTGAATTTGCCAAAGCAATTGCCGAAGGTAAACCTTCGCCCGTTCCCCCTGAGCAGTCTTTGCAGGTTCTGACCATTCTTGATGGTATTTACCGTAGTCAGCGTGAAGGTAAAGAAGTCAGGCTTGATAGCTAGCTCATTGCCCACCAAGCTAGGTCTGGCAGAGGCTTAAAAGTTAGTGTTGTTTAGGTAAAAGATTAGGGCAAACTGTGGTTGACGCTTCGGGTTGTTGAGAGAGCTTTGATTAGGGTTAAAGTTTAAAGCTAATCAGGCTATCCGTCACAAGGATACTCCTTTAAGATGAAGGTATTTAAGAAAGCAGAGTTTTAACATGAAAACAAGAACAGGTCTGTTCCCCATTGGTTTTAGACGCATGGGCTATGACTGGCACAAAGATATTGATGCGCTTATTGACTGGACAAAAAAGAATGGGCTCGAGCTTATTGACTTAAGCCGTGATGGTGACATAACTGCCAAAGCTGTTACCGCCGCAGGTTTAAAAGTAGGTTCAGTTGATTTTGTAGAGTGGCAAGGCATGATTTCGGCTGATAAAGCCAAACGAGCAGACGCCGTTGCCAAAAATGCTGATTATGTCAAGGCTTGCGCCGCTGCTGGAGCAAACAATTTCTTTTTGGTTATGCTTCCCGAAGACCCAGCAAAATCTCGTAAAGAAAACTTTGGCTACATGGTGGAAAGCTTTTCAGAACTTGCCCCAACCTTAGAGGCAGTTGGGGGACATGTTGTGATTGAAGGTTGGCCAGGCCCAGGCGCTCTTTGCTGCACCCCCGAAGGTTACCGCGGTTTTTTTGAACAGTGCCCTTCTAAAGCAATGGGCGTTAACTATGATCCATCACACTTGCTACGTATGGGTATTGACCCTATTCGCTTTTTAGGCGAATTTATTGACCGTGTTTATCATGTACATGGTAAAGACTGCACAATAATAAATGAAAATCTTTATGAATACGGTACAGAGCAGCCGCCAACCTTTGCTGAGCCTATCCCTTGGGGCAATATGCACTGGCGCTATACCATTCCAGGACATGGGGTAAGTCGTTGGCCCAAAATATTATCGATGCTTGAAAATCATGGCTATAAGGGTGGCGTTTCAATTGAGTTAGAAGACGTAAAATACAGTGGCTCTCGAGCTAATGAGGAACTAGGCATTTTACAAGGCGCTCGCTTTCTTGAAGGAACCTAAAAATTTTGTAGGTAGACCAAACCAAGGGCGCAGATTAAAGTAGTTTAGTCTGCGCCTATATTCTTGATATTTAAAGTTTGTCCACATTTTGTCTTTATAGAAATTTGCCAATACTTAACAAGATGTATCTTAAACCCTAATAATGCTGTATTTGAATTTGGGAATTGAAACCAAGACGGCAAGCAGATTTAGAGTTTATCGTGGAATTGCTGACAACATGCTAAAAATTAAGTGGGCGCAAATACTTAAAGCGGATAATTAATGTCATGAAAAGATGGATAAGAAAAATCTTTCATTCCTCCTTTTGCCTGATGCGCTAAACTCTTCTCATGTGTCTAAATGTATAGGATACTTGAGAAAAGGTTAGAGGATAAATTATGAGCAGTATTGTTATTCCAAAAAGCTTAAACCGTAAAAGTCTTATTAATTTTTGGGAAAGTGCTACGCAGCCGATCTACTGGTTTTATGAAAAACAACTTTTTGACAAGGTCAAACTAACAGGGGCATTGCCCAATCATATTGGCATTATTATGGATGGAAATAGGCGTTTCGCCAAAACCATTGGTCTAGATGTCAAAGCAGGTCATAACTATGGTGCCTCAAAAGCTAGGGAAGTGCTTGATTGGTGCCTCGAGCTAGACATCAAGCATGTAACGCTTTGGGGGTTTAGTACCGAAAACAAAGGTCGTAAACCCGAAGAAGTCAGCCACTTACATAGCCTATTTGCTCAGCAGGCAAGAGATTTGCTTAAAGATGAACGACTCCACCGCAATAAAGTGAAGGTCAGAGTTATTGGCGACATTAATGACTTTCCTGAAGATACCAAAGAGGCGCTAAGTAAAATGGAAGAGGCGACCAAAGACTATGATGGGATGCACCTAAACATTGCGCTAGGTTATGGGGGGCGTGAAGAAATTCTGGGTGCGGTTAAGCAGCTTCTTTTAGAAAAAACGGAACAGGGTAAAACGCTCGAGCAAATTTCAGCCGAACTTTGTGCTGAGGATGTACAGCGTTTCTTATATACGGCAGGTATCCCTGACCCCGATTTTGTGATTCGTACCAGCGGCGAAGTTCGTCTTTCTGGCTTTTTGCTCTGGCAAACGGCCTACAGTGAGTTTTACTTTTGCGACGCCTTTTGGCCAAGTTTTCGTAAGCTAGATTTTTTAAGGGCGATTCGTAGTTATCAGGAGCGAAATCGGCGCTTCGGCAAGTAGGGTTTTAGAGCTAAAAGGTATTCCAATTTAGCTATTGGCATTAAGTTGGGGGCGAAGATATAAATTTAAAGTGGGCGAAGGGCTTAGGGCAAGGCTCGAGCTGTGATAGGTATGAAGCTTCAACTGTCATAAAACTGTAACCTAAAGTATTCAAGATAATAAGCGGAGTGACCCAATGACAGAGTTTATAGCAGTAATCATGGCAGGAGGAAAAGGACAGAGATTCTGGCCCTTATCCACGGAAGATAAACCCAAACAATTTTTAGATCTGGAACGCTGTGGACGTAGCCTACTACAAGGTACCTATGATCGCTTATTGCCCTTAACAGGTGGCACAAAAAATATCTTTATTGCAACAGGTCAAAACTACGCTAAACTTATTAAAGAACAATTACCTGAACTCCCAGAAGAAAACCTGATTATAGAACCCATCGGAAGAGACTCAGCCCCCGCGGTTGCCTACGCCTCCTTGGTTATTCAAGAACGCTTCGGTGACGCTATCATCGGCTTCTTCCCCAGCGATCACCGAATCGGTAAACCTGATACCTTTAGAGCAACCTTAGCCAGAGCCATTAACCTAGCTGATAAAACCAAAGGACTCCTCACTATTGGTATAAACCCTGATCGCCCTGCCACAGGCTATGGCTATATTCAGGCAGGTGGCGAAGTGGGTGAAGGCTTCCATGTTAAGAAGTTTGCCGAAAAACCTAACTTAAACAAAGCAAAAACCTACCTTGCCTCAGGCAACTTCTTCTGGAATGCCGGTATCTTTGTCTGGCATACCGATGCCATTATCTCTGAACTTGATACCCATGCCCCCTACTTAACCCAACCCCTCCGTGACGCCATGCAGGGAACCCCCCTAAACACGCAAAACCAAAACGAAGCAAAGCTAGCCAGAGAAGCCGCCATAAGCAGAGTTTTCCCCACCCTAAAAAAAATCAGTATCGACTTTGCGGTTATGGAATACACTAAAAAAGCCTATGTTATTCCTGGAGACTTTGACTGGGATGATATCGGTGATTGGGTAGCCTTAGAACGCCTTTTAAGCAAAAATAATGAAGATACCAATACCGTCGTGGGTCGCCATGTCGGTCTTGAAACCCATGCCAACATCATCTATACCGAAAACCCTGAAGATGTGATTGTAACGCTAGGTGTGAAAGACTTAGTTGTCGTTAAACGCGGCAATACCATCTTGCTGATGCATAAAGATAGAGTACAAGATATCAAACAACTCTTAGAAGATAGCCGTATCTCAGAATTGACGGTACTCTAATGGATACTCTGGTTTTTGGTACCGATGGTTGGCGCGATATTATCGGTGATAAATTCACCTTTGAAAATGTAAGTCGCGCTTCACAAGCCTACGCTGACTATTTGCGCTCTCAAGGCGCAAAAACTGTGGTGGTGGGTCATGATACCCGCTTTAATGGCGATCGGTTTGCTAGGCGTGCTGCAGAAGTCTTAGCGGCCAATGGGCTAAAGGTGTATTTGTCCAAAGGCTATATCCCAACGCCAGCCTTGTCTTTTGCCGTTAAGCACTTGCAAGCAGGGGGTGGTCTTATGCTCACAGCTTCTCATAACCCACCGCCCTATCATGGCTTTAAACTTAAAGGGCCTTACGGAGGAACGGCAACCCAGGCCATCTATCAGGCTATGAGTGAGCCTTTGCCCCGAATAAGCTATGAAGATGTTAAACCCTTTGAGAGCAAACGCCATACTATTGAAAGCTTTGATATTCGTCATAGCTACTATGACGCCTTAACAAAACTGGTAGATGTTAAACAAATAGAAAAGGTGCAGGGCGAAATTATCCATGAAGCTATGGGCGGTGCAGGTACAGGCTGGCTGAGTGGTTTTTTTCAGTACGCCAAGCTAAACAAACCCATTACCGACTTACACAGCCAACCCGACCCCATGTTTTATGGGGTAAATCCAGAACCTATCCATCAAAATTTGCAAGAAGCTATGACTTATATGCAAGACAAAACACAAGGCATTGTGTTGGCAACGGATGGTGATGCTGACCGCTTGGGTGCAGTCTTACCTGGAGGGCAGTTTTTTAACTCTCATCAAATCTTTGCCGTCCTTATGAAAGTCCTAAGTCAAAAAGGGGTTAAGGGCAAAGTCGTTAAAACCTTTACCGTTTCCAGAGTCGTGGAACGATTGGCTGCCCAACTGGGCTATGAAGTGCAAGAAACGCCTGTAGGGTTTAAATATATTGTTGACGCTATGTTAGAGGGTCAAGTTGCCATTGGTGGGGAAGAGTCAGGGGGCATTGGGGTAGCTGGGCATATTCCTGAGCGGGATGGTTTAGCCAACAGCCTTCTCTTACTTGAAGCTATGGCACAGTCAGGTAAAGGCATGGGCGAACTCTTTGCTGAAATTGAAGATGCGGTTGGCTGGAAGCATGCATATGATCGCCTAGATTTACACTTAAGTGGTAACGAGTTGAAAGATGCTGTTCTCCAATCCCTTAAGAACCCACCCAGCCATATTGACAAGCGCAGGGTTGAGAGTGTTGAGCGTTTGGATGGTATCAAGCTCAACTTAAGTGGCAATGCCTGGTTAATGTTTAGAGCCAGTGGTACTGAGCCTGTTCTTCGTATTTACTGTGAGGCTGCTTCCAAGGCTGAGGTTCAGCAGATTCTTGAAAGTGCTAATTCTTTTGTGAGGGATGTTGATAAGGTTTTGGCCTAGGCTCGGAGTTTATTTACTAACTTTTGGCTCGAGCTAAGCTACGAGTTTAAATTTAAAGAAAAGATACCCTCGTTGATTAAAAACGAGGGTTTTATTTTTGAGATAAACCTTGGTTTTTAGCAACGCGGTATAGTGCTAAACTATGACTAAGCCATCCAACCCTACACACTGGAAAGTTCAAACCCAAGCTGTGCATGCAGGTGAAGCCCCTGACCCATCTACAGGCGCTTCTGCGCCTAATTTGGTTATGTCTAGCACCTATGTTGTGCCTGCTAATTTGCCTTTTTCGGCTGAAAGTTTAGTAGCTGAAATGCCTCATATCTATACACGCTGGTCAAACCCTACCGTTGCTCAGCTCGAGGCTAAACTGGCTGCTCTTGAAGGGGCTGAAGCAGGTCTTTGCTTTGCCAGTGGTATGGCAGCCGCTACGGGTCTTTTCACCCAACTACTAAAGCAAGGCGATCACTTGCTGATAAGTGATGTAACTTATGCTGGTGTCCGTGAATATGCCAATGAGGTTTTGCCAGGGTTTGGTATTGAAGTAAGTCCAGTAGATATGTCTAACTTGACAGAAGTTAAAGCGGCGCTTCGTGAAAATACCAAGCTGGTGTGGATAGAGACACCTTGTAACCCGATTATGCGCCTAACTGATATTGCGGCAGTAGCAGCCTTGAGCCATAGTGTGGGGGCAAGCCTTGGGGTTGATTCAACTTTTGCTTCTCCTATTGCTACCCATCCTTTAAGCTTAGGTGCCGATTATGTTATGCATTCTTTAACCAAATATATAGGGGGTCATGGGGATGCGATGGGTGGAGTCATTGTCGCGAATCGGGACAAGATTGCAGCGCTGAGGCAAAAAGTGGGCATACATGCTGGTGCTGTGCTTAGTCCTTTTAATGCCTGGTTGATTTTGCGGGGTCTTGCTACCTTGCCCTTGCGCATGAAAGCGCATGAAGCAGGAGCCTT
>JAHEBB010000415.1 GCA_024642575.1 Trueperaceae bacterium
GGGCTAGATTCAGGGTGCCCGTAGTAGACTTATCTTCTTGCATACTTGTAATGTCAGCAACATAGAGCACAGGAAAAACATTGCCGTTAAATTTGGGGGGACCCGCAGGAGACGCCGAGATAGAAGGTATATAAACCTTACCTGCCTGAACAACAGCATTAAAGAATTGGTTCGGCGAGGTCATAACGGTACCGTTGGAAGTGCCTTCAGGCACAAAACCACTATCTAGCGGCGAGAAATTGATACTACCAAATGAAGACAAATCACTGGTTTTGTAAAGCCTAAGCAAACCCGTACGTGTTTGATCAGTAGCTTCTGCTGCTGCGGAAATCGGAGCACCATAAAATTCAGGAACGACAATAAGCTCGTCACTATCATCCGCATTGCCATTATTGGTGACAGAAACGGCTCTTGGGTTGCTCGGGCCATCAATTGCACCAATAACTTGCATAGTGGCGGTATCTATAACTGAAATGCGGCCTTCTGCCCATTCAGCGACATAAAGGGTTTTCCCTGTTGGTGATAAAGCCAAACCTGTAGGCTCAGAACCAACTGCCGTAGTTGCAACCAGCTTAGGCTGAGCCGAATCAATGCCAGCCAATTTTACCACTGTCGCATCGGCTCTATTAGCGACAAATGCCGTCTGATTATCAGGATGTATAACCACGGCACTGGGTTCGCTACCTGTTCGAACTTTTGCCGTTTGGACATCGCCAGCAGTAGAAAAAATAGCTACCGAATCATCTTCTGGGTTAACCATCATGACAAAGCGGTCATCCTCTGAAATGGCGATGGTACTTGATTTTGATGCCCTCGTTAAAAGTGAACCACCTGATGGTGAACTTGCGGCAACCTCTGTTGACGCTGCCGATGAAGAAGATTCTGAAGCCTTAGGCGCGGTATAGCTTGCAACAAACCAGACGCCTCCTACTTCATGTCCTGTAACATCGCCAGCTTTGGTATCACCTGCAAAGTAGTAGAGCGGCATACCGTTATAAGCAAGTTGAAACGTTCCCTCTGTCCGAGTAATGACGCTTAAGTCACCCGAAAAACCCTCAGGAGCAACAACCTCGGCGCTGTCAATTAGGTACGGGGGCCAAGCACCTGCGCAGCCACCATTGCAAGCGCTTGCGCCGTTACCAGCGACATCATTGGTAAAAATGTAGAGTGTTTTACCGTCTAAATCCGCCAAATAGCTTCCTAAGCTTGGGTTTTCTTGAATACTCAGATATGTGTCATTCGCCAAAACCTGGGTTCCAAAGATTCCTACAAAGAGAAGTAGCGCCGACAAAGCAAGCTTTTTCATCTTTACTCCCTTAGGCCTGTAGGCAAACGATGCGCACTTGCCAGAGCCGAGAAGGCAAATCGATAGAGGTTTTTCATCTACTTAATATCGCCACAGGAAATAAAGCTACCGACACCAGCAGCATCATTGGGCCCGCGTTGGTGGTAAGCAATATATGCGGTCGCGGGGACTTGATTACTTGGCACTTCGGCAGTTGCTGTGCCATTACCACTGGCATCTGCTTCAACGGGGCTAAGACCTAATGCAACTGGGCCAACAACCGAGCAATCCCCCACATGGATATGACCCATATGTGATGAGTTTGGCTCTAGACCGCTCAGACTCACTACGATTTTTGTTTTGCCATTATCAAGCGGGGTAATTTGTGCTGTGCCGCTGACCTGGCTGGTTTCGCCCGATGCCAAAGTACCTAGAGGGTTCATGTTTATGCTTAGCGCTGGGCTTGCATTTGAGCTCGAGCCCTCTGACGCGGCTGGCGCACACGCTGCTAATATCAAGATGAAATAAATTGCAATACTTAAGCCTTTATCCTTCATACTCGCCTCCAATAAGTTTGTCTTGCAAAATTCAACAATCCTTTTTTTAAAGCTGATGACCCTGCCCAAAAGCATCGCCACTGCATCCAGCTTCTTAATAAGCCTATAGCCTAGCCTCCTAGTTTGCCCCTCCTTTTGGTTAGCCTGCATCACTAACTAAAGTTAGGGAATTAAGGGTTGGGTACCAGGTTTTTCAAGCTTATTGGTTTACAGAAAGCGTCAAGAGAAGAAAGCGGGATGGCCTTTATCTCAATTCGTAGACAAAATCTGCGACATGCCGTTTTGAGAGTGAGCTCGAGCCTTCGGCTTAGGTCTAAAATACGGTTTTATGCGGCAACTTGCCTCCTTTGGTAAATATGAAAACTACTCATAAACCAATATAAAAAAGCAGGCATTATCAAAGCGTTATCAACCGTTATAAAACAAGAATTCAGTTTAAAATTTTTACCAGAACCAAGCAAGCTTGGTTCTGGCGTGATGAAAAGCTAATACAGAATGTTTAGTAACCCACATAGGCATCGGTTGTAGGTAGTGACGCCTCAGCAGTCTTATAGCTTGCCAGGAACCAAACGCCTCCTACTTCGTGTCCTGTTATGTCTCCAGCTTTGGTATCACCTGCAAAGTAGTAAAGAGGCATGCCGTTATAGGCAAGTTGCAAGGTTCCATCTGTTCTGGTTATAACGCTTAATTCGCCCAAAAAGTCATCATGACCTTGAATATCAGCTGAACCTACAAGAAAGGGTGGCCAAGCGCCAGCGCAACCACCATAACAAGCACTGTTACCATCGCCAGCAACATCATTGGTAAAGATATAAAGACTTTTACCTTCTAAATCTGCCAGATAGCTTCCCAAGGTTGGATTTTCTTGAATGGTCAGATACTCATGATAGGCAAACGCTAAACTTCCCATTACCGTTACAAGCAAAAGAACCGTGGCTAAAACAAACTTTTTCATCTTTTCTCCATTTCTGCCTTAGCTGGGCTAAGGACTTGCTTATAGTTTGAAAAAACGGGCGTCACATGAGCGTCACATTGAAAATGAAAGGTGTTGAATTGCTCAGCAGTTAAGGGCAAAGCCTTATTTAAGACTACTTATATACTCTGACTAGCCTTCCAAAAACCATGCAAAAGTTCAAAATTTCTATTTAAAGAAGCGAGTGAGACCTTTATCGCCAACAGCTACTACCTTATTGGTTGAAGTAATAAACAAGTCTAAAAAGTCACCAACATCAGGGGAAATGCCTACTTTTCCATCTAAGTCAAAGCTCGAGTCAAAAGCACCATTGCCCTTAAGCCTGACAACTACGGCTGGCGTACTTACGGAAACCAATATCTTATTGTCAGATTGGACGACAACCCCCTCACTAAAATCATGGTCGTCAAAATCAATGGTGAGCTTGCCGTCACCGTCAAAGCTCGAGTCTAGCGAGCCATTAGGATTTAAACGCGCCATTATCAAATCCCCTTCATCGCCAAAAGCTGGGTCTTTATCACCTACTGCAATAATGCGATCAGATTTATCGAGCGTGACATATAAGAAATCCTCGGATAAAGAGCCAAAAGGGATTTTTACAAAGCCACCTTGAAAACTGGTATCAAGAACACCTGATGAGGCAACTCGAGCCACTACAGGATCACTATCAAGCGCACCTTCCGAGCCAACAACCACAATTTTCCCGTCCTTTTGCAATACCAAGTCACTGGCAAAATCCAGTTTTTTATCATCAAAGGTATAGATGCCCTCTAAGCCAAAACCAGTATCTTTCGAACCGTCTGCATTTAAGCGAATCAACTCAGCCTGGCTTCTGGTAGAGTGTGCAATAACGATTTTGCCATCTGGCGCAATAACCACACTACTTTGGGCCGCACCGCTTTGAGGCAAACCCCCAACAAAAATTACTCCGTCGTTACTAAAACTCGTATCGGGTGAACCATTCGGGTTCATACGGAAAAAGCCCAGTCGCGCATTGGCATTATCTTCAAAAAGTACATGCAGCAAAATCTTGCCATCGGGGGCTACATCAATTTCGCCTTCTTCTGTATCCTGATCAAAAGCAGAGGTAAAGGTCTGGCTACCTGCGGTACCAAAGCCCGTATCTAATTGTCCATTGGCCTTGTAGCGCCTAATGACAGCTCCGCCTGTAATTAAGGTTGCTACCAGAATCTTGTCATCGGCTTGTATCGCTGAAACAACATCATTGCTCTGGCTGGTTACACCGTTCGTACCAAAACTTTTGTCTAGGGTTCCCGCTGGAGGATTAACAGTGATGCTTAAATCTCTTTGTTGCTCACCCGAGCTAAGAGGATTGGCTCTAATTTTAGCCACTACTGGTGTGCCTTGAGGACTCGCATTGGTAGCGGCACTTATGTTTAAGGTGGTAGAAAAAGAACCTGCACTAACTGTGGTAAAACGTGGGCTCGAGACACCTGTTAAACTTGTACCTTCGGTATTTACAGCTATATTGAGGTCTTCATTAAAGCCTTTTATGCGTGAGATAAATACAGGTAACGAGGTAGTTCCCCCAAGATCAACATTAATACTCAAGGCTGAAGGCAATAACTTAAAGGTTGGGTTTGCTGGTGTAGCCGTCAAATTTAGACTAACAGGAATGGTCTTTACATTTCCATTACTTGTTACCTTGATAGCAAAAGAATGATTTCCTTGCGGCGCTTGAGGGCTTGCTATAAGTACGGCATTAAAAAGCTTTCCAAGAATTCCATTTTCGGAAAAAGTTGTTGTTAAACTCACCCCTGTAGGTTGGCCATCCAAGGAAAAGCTAATACTATCTGCGGCATTAGATGTAATCACCCGAATATTCATCCCTGATTTAGAGTCTTTGGGCACAGCTAAAATCGTGGGTTGTGCTAATGCCGAAAAAGAACCAGCTTGACCTAGATTAAGAATTAAGGTAGTTGTACCCGCGGAACCTGCTTGCGAGCTTAGTTTTGCTTGGGTTTCACCTTTTAACT
>JAHEBB010000056.1 GCA_024642575.1 Trueperaceae bacterium
AGAGAACGCGAACTTTTAACGCTCATTGCCAAAGGCTGGGATAATGGTCGCATAGCCGACTCCTTAAATTTGGCCGAGCAAACCGTAAGAAACTATGCAAGTACCCTCTATGAAAAATTGCAGGTGCACTCAAGAGCCGAAGCAGTTGTTTGGGCAAGAGAACATGGTTTTGTTGAAGAAAATCTTTAAGCCGTTTTTAGCAGGTACTTGAGGCTCGAGTGCTTTAACCATCTGATCTTTGTAATACTTAAAAATTTTAACCCCTCAGATTTTATCGGTGGGGTTATTTTAATAGGTACAGCGTCTAACTAAGCTCGGTCAATGGTTTCACCAACCTACTTTGCCTGAGGCTTATAAACAAGGCAAACGCTAAGGCTCGGGATTGTAACAGACTAAATTCATGATACTGCTAGCCTTTAATATTGCCAGCTAAACATTGATCACAGCGCATAGTAATAGTTTTGTAATGGGTTTTGACTAGACTAGTAAGAATTAGAGGTGCAAATACATTGAGGTTGTGTTAGCAGAAAATTCTTGATTTAGGAACTTTTTATGAAAAATTTACAGCCTGACACAGCAGGGGTTTTAGTCGTAGAAATGCTACAGCCTAAGCTACCGACGAGTCAAATCGAACTTCTCCTGGCTACCCTTTTAAATCACTCGAGCCAGGCTATTTACTGGAAAGACAGCCATCTGGTTTACCGCGGTTGCAATAAAATGTTTGCCAATTTGGCAGGCTTAAACACTGAAGCTGAGCTTATTGGTAAAAATGAAGAGGAAATGCCCTGGATAGATAGCGATGCCGAGCTGGTGAAATCTTATACCAGTGATCTATCGATTATCGAATCCTTAAATCCAAAAAAGCACGAAATCAAACTCTTAAAGTCGCCAAATGGAAAGCCTGCCTGGTTTGAAATAAGCCGCATCCCACTGATAGATGAGCAGGGTAATTTGCAAGGGCTTATTGGGTTGATGGAAGATATTTCTGCTTATAAGCTGGCTGAGCAAGCGCTACGCGATGTTAATGAGCGGCTCGAGCAATTAAGTTTAACAGATACTTTAACCGGACTACCTAACCGCAAACATTTTGAAACCTACCTCGAGCGCGAAATCAAGCGTTCTAACCGTGAGGGGCAAGACCTTGGGGTCATTGTATTTGATATTGATGATTTCAAAATGTTTAATGAGGTGTTTGGTACAGCCGCAGGTGATGACTGTTTGACCAAAATCGTTTTAACCGCAGAACAGTGCTTGCGCCGCCCTGCTGATTTTCTCGCTCGCTATAGTGGCAAGAAATTCACTATTGTTTTACCTAATACTTCACCCGAAGGTACCTTGCACGTTGCAGAGCAGATTCGCGGCAGTATTGAAAGGCTCGAGCTAAGCCCAGGCGACGAAGAATCAAGACGTGTGACTATTAGTTTAGGGGTAGCAACCAAGGCTGGGGAACTTGAGTTAAATGGCGCAGAGCTTTTGGCTAGGGCCATGCAAATTCTAGACTCTGCCAAACAACTCGGCAAAAACCGCGCATTGACTTACTAAATTTAGCAATGATTCTATAGTTTAATGATAAAGGTCGCTGTTTCCTTTGTAATGTTTATTCATTCGTCATTCCGCCTTTAGCCCCAGCGAAGGCTGGGGGAGGCTGGAATCCATAGCCAAGGGTTAGCATAAAACGCAGTAATTATTCTTAATAAGTGTTAGAAAGACTATAAGCAGTAGCTAAGACATTTTGGCTACTGCTTTTTTACTTTCGGCTACCAGTTTTTTTGACTTAAGAGCGTTTTGACATTTCCCTCTAGATACTGCATGTCAGATTGACCATAAAGATATTTCATCTCGGCCTCACGGTTCAATATAAAGACAACATCTGTGTGAAAATACTGCTCAGTGCCAAGACCAGCGGCACCCACATAAAACCTTTCCATCACTTTAGCGACTTCTGTATTGCTGCCACTAAGACCGACAAAACTGGGATTAAAGCCAGATGCGTAGGCATTGGCAATATCTGGTGTGTCAAACTCAGGGTCAACTGAGATCATGAGTACTTGCAACTTATCAGGTTGAGCAAGCTCGTCATAAAGTTTTGCAAGCCGGCTTAAGGTAATCGGGCAGACATCGGGGCAGCGCGTAAAGCCAAAAAAAACCAGGGTAACTTTGCCTTTATAGTCAGCTAAAGACACTGTCTTATCTCCTTTGGTTTTAAGCGTGACATCAGAAACATCTATAGGGGTTTGAAACGCGGTACCCATAATTTCACTACTTGGAGAGTCAGCTAGTCTGGTACCTAGCGTATAGGCGGCAAAGCCAGCTGCCAAAAGAGCCACTATGCCAATGATGATGAACAGGGTGCGTTTCATGGCCTAAGTATAAGAGGAGGCATTTTATTTACCGTGAGATAAATGTCCTTAAGTTTCTAACGGGTAGATAATCTCATTCCAGTGAAGACTGGAATCCATAAGCTAAAAACAATTGAGATTATGCCTCGAGCTTATCTTGAATCCTTGTTAAATTATTCGAGACAATCTGGGCTATATCTAAAACCTCTGGCGCATGTTCTTTACCGGCGCTTTCACTGCTTGATAGCATTACTTTGCAAAAAGGACATGCTGCGGCAATGGTTTTGGCACCTGTCCCTTTAGCTTCTTGGTAGCGGTTTTCAGCTACGCTCATGTTGCCCGCTTCCTCTTCTTTCCAGAACTGCGCCCCACCTGCCCCGCAGCAAAACGAGTTATTGCGGTGTCTGGGCATTTCGCTGACTTGGCTTTTACCACTGTTTAAAATATCTCTAGGCGCGTCATAAACCTCATTGTGGCGACCCAAATAACAGGGGTCGTGGTAGGTTAGCTTGCCTGTGTCTGAGAGAGGGGGTAGCTTACCCTCTTTGATGAGCATGTCCATAAACTGGCTGTGGTGAACCACGTCGTAGTTGCCACCAAGTTGCGGGTAATCATTAAATAAAGCATTAAAGCAGTGCGGGCAAGTGGTAATGATGCGCTTTTTCTTGGCTTTGTCCAGATTTTCTTCGATTAAAACTTCATTTAACAGCATGACATTTTCACTAGCAAGTTGATAGTAGAGGTATTCGTTGCCCGCGCGTCTGGCGGCATCCCCAGTGCATTTTTCAGCTTTGCCTAAAACGGCGTAATTGATATTTGCATGCTCGAGCACGTGAATCATTGCTTTGGTAGTGCTTTGTGCAGCAGGGTCATAGCTGCCGGCGCAACCGACCCAAAAGAGCACTTCAAAATCAGGGTTATCCTCAACTGTGGGCACGTCTAAGCCTTCAGCCCAGTCCATGCGTTTATCAGCACCAATACCCCAGGGATTGCCTGTGCGCTCCATACCACGAAAGGCATTGTTGAGTTCAGCAGGGAACTCGCCTTTCATCATGACTTGATCACGGCGAATGTCAACAATGTCAATCATTTGCTCGCAGCCAACCGGACAGACTTCCATACAGGCTCCACATGTGGTGCAGGCCCAAAGCGCTTCAGGGGAGATGGCAAAATCAATCAGTTCACGAGGGCTCTCTTTGCCACTGGAAAAGTCAGAAATAATGGTATTAAGCTCGTAGCGTTTGTTGATTTCAAGAGCAGCAGGGGAGAGGGCTTTGCCTGTGCTGTTGGCAGGGCAGACATTAGCGCAGCGGTTGCACTGAATGCAGGCGTAGGCATCTAAGAGCTGGGGCATGCGTAAATGCTCGAGCTTAGCAACTCCATATTGCTCGACCGTTTCATCTTCAAAATTGATAGGCTCGAGCGCGCCTCGGGCAACGGGGCTTAAGTCTTTATGGCGGCGTTCTACGGTAAAATTTAAGGGTGCAACGACAAGATGCAAGTGCTTACTTCTTGGAAAATAAGGTAAAAATGCCAAGATGAGTCCTAAGGCTCCCCACCAACCCACATGCCAGCCGACAATGCGACCTTCACCGTAGCCAACCATACCCGCTATAGCTGAGGCAAAGGGCTGCCAGACATCTGAGTGACCTTCGTGTGCGACAAAAAAGCCTTCGCCTAAGAGCCGAAAACCAACATGAAGCATGATAAAGATGCCAACAATCAGGCTATCTTTTTTGATACTTCCCTGTTTTACTTTTTCATGAAGTAACGTGTTTTCGTTATGCTCGAGCCGTTTATCACCCGCTATAAAGCGTCTAACTAAAAAGAAGGCTACACCAATCAAAATAAATACACTGAATAGATCAGCAGCAAGTCGGTATATATCTCCTAAAAACCCAAAGTTAAGAGGTGCTAACCAGCTTGCCGGAATAAAGCCCTTTAAACCATCAAAAACATTGACCAGCAAGTAAAAAACAAATCCATAAAAAATAAAACTATGAAAAAAACTGGCAACAGGTCTGGCTCTAAACACAGTGACCTGAGCCACGGTGCGAGAAAGACCATCAATAAGTCTATTAAGCAGATGATTTAATCTTGGATAATAGAGTTCTGATTCACCTCGCCCAACAGCGTCAGCCAGGCGTTTGAACCCAGTAAAAGCAAAATAAAAAGCGGTAAATGCTAGCCCCAGAAAGATAATTTTTTCAGCAATGGTCAGCATGAAGCCTCCAGAAAGAATAAGCAAGTTTATGGGTCAGTTTATCCTAGCGCTGTGAAGCTGTCCATAATTTGTACTGAGTCTAAATAAGATATATTTCCAACATTTGTTGTTAGGGCAATAAATGTTGCGAGTTGATAGTCGTAAACCAAAGATAGGATAAGGGTTTTGATTGCTAGGTAAGGGCTGTTCGTTAATGATACCAACAGTTCTGAACTGTTTGGCGAGATGAAATCATAGAACTAAGTTTTGATACAACGAATCCTTTCACGGCAAAAGATAGCTGAATACTGAGATTGTAAAATCCAAAAAATATTTTAAACTTTGGAAATAAACAAACCCTAGGAGATTTTAAAGGTTATTAGTTTAGCATCAAAAAGGGGCTAAAAATCATTTGAAATTGTGTTCTTTGTTTGTGTTCTAAATTGTTAGCTTAACCCTTTTCATTTTTTCAATCTTGCGCTACTCTATCTCTACCACGGAAAGGAGGTGGTCTAGATTAGTATAAATAATTTAACCTGTGGAGGTACCCGTCGAGGGTAACTTTTGAATACCTCCACCTGAGGCTAGGATAATGTTTCCTCAGAACCAGGCGGGTATCCGATGCTCCCCAAAAGGGGAGCATTTTTTATTTGCTTACTATTAATTAATATTGACAATATAAGCAGGCTATGAAAACGAAAAACAGGGTTGGTTTGGTAATCCTTAAAGCTAGTGGTTCAAATGAAATGGTTAGCGAAAATGCTAACGCTAAAGATTTCCCTGCTCAAAAATATTTTGGTGAAATCAAAATCTGACCAGCCATCAGGCTGATATCATTACCTTTTTTTAGCTAATTTAAAAGTTTTTTACTTAATTCAACACATTTCCAGCCTACAGGTAATAAGCAGCCTAGAATTAAAACCTTGATGAGATCGCCCGAAAGAAAGGGTAATAGCCCAAGCTCGAGCGTAGCTTGCCAATCATTCTGGAAGACTCTAAGCCATAAAAGACCTGGTATATAAATCAGTAGGTGACCAATTAGCATGGCGTAAACGCTCGAGTTAAACTTTTTATCCCAGCCGCTTTGCGCCAAAAAACCTACCACCGTAGAAGCTACTAAGTAACCAAATATGTAGCCACCACTTGCGCCTGTCAGAATGCCCCATCCTGAAACACCACCCGAGAAAATGGCTAAACCCATGCCGCCAAGCAATATATAGGCAAATAAGGTAATGGTCGCTAACCTGGCCCCATAAATAGCTGCAATAAACAAAATAATCAGGCTTTGTAACATAACAGGGATGAAGCCAACGGTTAGGCTATATTGACTAAAAAGGGCAATGAGTATGACACCAACAAAGACCAAAAAAAGCTGCTTAAAAAAAGAACCTTGGGCTGGAAAGAGCTCCTCAATTAAAGGTGGTGTAAGGGCACGACTTGTCACCAAGACCTCCGTAAAATGTGAAACTTAAACCTAAAAACCCATAGCCTCTTAGTGGCGTAGACTCGAACAGGATAACTTAGAAATGCTTAGAGTGCTAGTGTTTTACAAGTCGAATTTGTTTGGGCTAGGCAGTGCTTTAAGGCAGCGCCCTTCTAAACCACTGTGTTATTGATGCAAACGAACAAGACTACCGCAAAATTGCTTGACGAGCCGTGTAAACTCGGGTAGACTCTTTAAGCTTGAAGCTTTGTTATTAATGATGCTTCTGCGGGGTGTAGCGCAGCCTGGTAGCGCACTTCCTTGGGGTGGAAGAGGTCGCCGGTTCGAATCCTGTCACCCCGACCAGCAGGAAAAGGAGGCTATAAGCCTCCTTTTTGTTTTTGACCAAACTGGTAAGTAAAACCAATAATGCTTATAATACTTTGGCAAGTTTGCCTGGGTTGAGGCAAGAAAACAGAATAGAAATGCTCCTGTTCTCGTAGCTCAGTAGGATAGAGCAGCCGCCTCCTAAGCGGCAGGTCGTGCGTTCGAATCGCGCCGAGAACACCAAAAGAAAGTCTGTTACAGACATAAAAACTAAGCGCAGCTACATTTTATAAGGGCTGCGCTTTTGAATTTTTGTGTGCCAGATAAAGCTTTATTTTTAAAAATAAAGCAACTAAGGATTCACCTGAATAATCAAGGGTGTGCTCAGGTCTTGTCCATCAATACTTATATAAAGACTTCCTTCAAATCGGCCGGGTTCAGCATTTGGGTCAAAGGTAGCGCAAACTTGCCAAATTCCTGCTCTAACATTGAGGTCAAAACTAACTCCCGTGGCATCCGTTTCGATTTTTTCGGGTACAACAGCTTGATTCTCAGCTACGGCACGCTGATTAAGCATAAGACTATTACAGACAGTAGAAAAAGATGCGTTATCAAACTGGGTAGGAAGAAGACTTAACTCGGCTCGAGTCTGAAGTCGTGGGGCACAGGAAGCTAAAATCATGATGAGGCATAGGATTAAGAGGCTAGAAGATTTCATCAAAATACGGTTCTCCACTTAGAACTTTATCATCTCATCTAGCGGTAAGACAAAAACAACAGCTCCCCCTACTACGACCTCCATGGGTTCGATAAAGCCAGCAGAAATATCACCAAAACTGTGATCGGTTGGCATCACCCTAGTGCGCTGCTGACAGGTCTTTTTAATGATTTCTTTTACATACCAAACCTCATCATCTTTTACGCCTAATAAAAAGGTGGTATTACCTTCACGCAAAAAGCCACCTGTTGAAGCCAGTTTGGTATGGCGGTAGTCTGCCTGATTTAAAGCATCTTGAAGTCTATTTGCATCTGAATGTTGGACAACAACCAGCATTAGTTTCATGAAGCACCTCGAGCCAGTTTAGCCTAAGGTGAGCTAAGTGTTATGAAGTGCTTTTTAACCGAAGCATGTAAGCTCGAGCGCGTTCTCTACAATGTCATTTCCTTATATAGACCAAGTTCAAATTGCTGATTTGCATTTATTCTCATGAGCAGTTCAAAGCCCTGGGCAAGTATCAGATCGTGTTAATAAGGAAAGCTCTCTAGGCTTACCAACCAAGAAAAAATTTCATCAAAATGCCACCGAAAATAAGAATATTTAAGACCACCAAGAACCTTATGAGTTTAGGATGATAGCCAACTCTGTGCATACCTTTCTCCTAGCTGTGGTGGTTAAGCCTGTTATAGACCAAAAGAGTGATTGTTTCAGTGACGGTTGAGTTTTGCTTTGCTTGTATTCTGAGTTCAGGCTCAAAAGCATTTGTTCGATTTATCCAAGTAAATCACGCAACCCTTGAATTGGGTATTTCTAAATTGAGGGATAGAAATAAAGATGGCAAGTAGGCTTATAGTTTTGACTTAGCACTGCTGTGGTATTTAGCCCTAAATCTAAAAGAAAGCTTGCTGGTTTTTTAAATAGGAGAATTGGACAAGCCTTAATTATAGGAATCTAGATGCTTGCCCTAAATGGCTTACTGGTCAATGGCTTTTAAAGCTCCACTAACCTTATCAAGCTGTAAAAGATATGGGTCTGGTGTGCCGTAAGGAACGTTGCCAGCCAGATTTGGGTCACTGTAACTGTAGCCTGTTACATAAACGGCATCTGAAACAGCAATCCCATTGACAAAATCATTCATATTAGCGCCTATTTGTCTAACCCAAGCACGCTTACCCGTTGTCTCATATTTCAAAACTGCAATATCACGATAGCCTGCGTTTTTAAACCCTTGATAGTTGCTCAGATTGACTTCGCCAGCAACATAAACATTGTCGCTGCTATCGATAGCTAAGCTCGAGGGGGAAAAAGAATTTAAACTTGAGGGTTCCAAATGTCTGCTCCATAGAGTTAGACCTGTGTTAGTCAGTTTGCGCAAATATGCCCCTTTGCCTGCTGCTGTATCTGTAACACTTAGATATAGATTGTCATGACTATCAATAATCAAATCGTTTGGTATCACAGTATCAATGGGAGTGTAGATAGGTTTTAAAGCCTGAAAGATACCGGCACTGCTATAACTAATGAGTCCAGCAACCTGCTTGAGGCCATTTAAATACTGGGTTAAAACATAGATGGTTCCAAAACTATCTACAGAAATAGCAAAAGCAGAATTTAACTGACTATTCCTTTCCTTGATAGTTTTCAGTAAGTTGCCATTTGCATCCCATTTGCGTATGGTAAAATTAGCATCGCCTTCTTGAGTTAGCGTATAAATAAAGTTCCCAGTAGCCACCATATCTAGGGAGTAATCGTAGCCTGTCGAACCAAACTGCTTTGTCCATACTGCGCTCCCTGTAGCGCTATATTTTCTAAAAAAAACGTCTTGATTGCCTTTAGAGGTAGCTAGTGAGCCATAGGTGGTGCCAAGAACATAGCTTATACCACTACGGGTCATGGCAAGATCGCTAGCATCATCCGCAGACGTGGTGCCAAATTGCCTGCCCCAAACGAGATTGGAGTCATACTTGCGAATAAAAGCATCAATATAGCCTTTGTTTAACCCATCAAGTGAACCTGTAGTCATGCCTGCTACAACAGCTCCCGTTCCTTGAGGGTGAGCAGCTACTGCCTTACTATAATCAATTTCGGGAGTGCCAAATTTTTGCAGCCCCAAGTCAGTTTCGGTTGAAAGTTGGGTACATGCGCTTAAGCCAAATAAAATCATAGTGCTAACTAAAATGCTAAGCAGTTTCACGATTTACTCCCTGGGCATTTGAGTTTGATTTTCTATCTCATTGTCCTGATGCCTGGCATGATTATGAAGCAGGTTATTTTTAAAATCAGTGACGAAAGGCTTGTCGTTGTAGAGCACAATCAATTTGCATTTCCAAAAATTACTGCACCACATAATTAACTGCACCACATAATTATTAGCTTCGCAATGAATCCCATAGCTCTAAAAAAGTAGATATATTGAAAAAGTCCAGCTAGACGAGTGACTCTTATTAGCCTTGAGGTTGCTCGTTGAACCCAAGGTATCGTTATGTGATGCACATCCGAGTTCTGAATTCAGTAGATACTTTTGCAAGAAGTCAAGTGATTGGTTATTTCGCTTTTCTACACAATTTAACTACTTCGCAAACGTTACACTAGCATTTGATGAAGCGTTTTTTATCTTTTTTTGGCATTCTGGCTTTAATTTTGCTGGGTGTGGGCATTGGGGTTTTATACATGGCCTTGAAAACCAAACCACTGATAATAGGGCAAGACGCTGCTGTCAGTTATGTCAGTGCAGATGAGCTAAGCTCGAGCCTTAAAACAGATGCAGGTAATTACATTGATATTCACAGCACTAGCGAAAACGCCGATATTTTATTTATCTTTTATCCTGGAGGTTTGGTTAGACCTCAGGCTTATGAATGGCTTGGTGTTTTGCTAGCCCCTATTGGGGTAAGAACTCTGATTCCTGAAATGCCTTTTGACCTTGCCGTTACAGCGATTAACCGAGCAGACAAACTGATTGAAAAATACCCTGCCAAGACTGTGATTATAGGTGGGCACTCACTGGGGGGTGCTATGGCTGCGCGCTATGCACTTAAACACGCTGAAAAGTTAAAGGGCTTAGTTCTCATGGGCGCATTTAGTGCCAAAACGGACGATCTAAGCAAGTTTGACTTAGCAACTTTGGTTTTGGCTGCTCAGAATGATGGTCTTGCTACGTTAGCAGAAGTTCGTGACGGTTTGAAGCGGCTGCCGAAGCCGCAACTGGTGGAGATTCCAGGTTCTGTCCATGCTTTTTTTGGTCGTTATGGCCCGCAGCAAGGGGACGGCATTCCGACAGTTAGCCGAGATCAGGCAGAAGATGATATTGCTACCATCTTACGTGCCTATTTTGAAGACCTTAGAAATTAGCCTTAACCACACCCTTGCTAAAGTCAATCGTGCCAGGAAAGCTAAAAATCGTGCCGTCTTTTAAAGAGCCGCCCAAATAGTATTCGCTTTGGGTAACAAGGGAGGCAAGCTCCTTACCACCTGCTGAAACCCGCTCTGAAACCTTAGCTTTTAGCGTAATAGGTGTGGTAGATAGCAAAATATCTTCCGCGGATTCACTTACACACTTAACTTTAGAGCTCGAGCCTGGGTCGGGGTCAGTTGCCCTGCCATAAAGTTGCATTTCTACCGTTGAATTATCCCCGATACCTGGCCCTGGCTGATAAAGAGCGTCTCCTTCATAGACGACGCTGGCAAACTGTACCGTGATAGGTTTAGCAACCTTTGAGTAACAAATCATTGAAGCGCTCGAGCCTGAAGCAATAAAAAAGTCAGCTACAGGAATGGATAGAGGTGCAAAAGAACAAGCCGCTAAAAGACTTAAACTAAAAATTAAAAAGATGCGTTTCACAGCCTAAGTTTAGTCGGCATTTGTATGAGAGGAATATAGGCTTAGCCAAGATGTTTTGCTAATGGATAAGCGCTTTTGAGACTTGCTATACTTTGTTTATGGCTTTACCTGTCGTTAGAGAACCTTATACTTATCAGGATTTAGAAGCTTTTCCTGAAGATGGCAAGCGGCGTGAAGTGATTGAGGGGGAACTTATCGTGACCGCAGCACCTAGTACGAGGCATCAACGTTTGGTTGGTGAGCTTTATTTTCAACTCCGTCTTTTTTTGAGAGATTATCAAGTCGCTGATGTCTTTATGGCACCTACGGAAATTGTTTTTGACCTGGATGCTGTGCAGCCAGATATTTGTGTAGTTCTAAAAGAAGGCAATGCCGAGATAACTGATAAACGTATTATGGGTGCGCCCGAATGGGTCATTGAAGTTTTGTCACCTGCTACCAGGGAGTATGATTTGAGCGTAAAGCGCAAGCTCTATGCCAATCATGGCTGTATTTATTGGGTGATTGATACTATTGATGAAACGCTTACTAGCTGGGATTTGGTAGGCAAAAAGGTTTATCAAAAAACAGAAACAGCGGAAGTCTCGCTGTTTAAAGACTTCCGCCTAAATTTGAGGGATCTGTTTGAACTTGCCTAGAGATTAGCGAACATCGCTACCATCGGCAATGGGTCTGTCAAGCGCAGAAATAGCGAGATTTCCGTCTTTATCTTCTGCGGCTAAAATCATGCCTTGGGACTCTATACCTCTAAGCTTTACGGGTTTTAAGTTGGCAACAATGATGACGTTTTTCCCTGTAATTTCTTCGGGTTTGTACCACTGTTTAATACCCGAAACAATGGTGCGTTCTTCGGGGCCAAGCTTAACAGTTAGAACCAGCAGCTTATCGGCTTTGGGGTGAGCTTCGCACTTGAGCACTTTGGCTACGCGAAACTCGAGCTTGGCAAAATCATCAATACTAACTTCAGGTTTATGTTCCAAGGGTTCTTCCTTTACTTCAAGAGAGGCACGTAGGGCTTCCATATCAATACGGGGAAATAGGGGTGCACCAACCTGGGTCTGGGTTCCAGGTGGTGTTAGCCCCCACTGGGCGGCACTGGCTAAAGTAAACTCGAGCGTTCCTATACCAAGCTGTTCCCTTAGTTCTTGTGCTTTACCTGGAATAACAGGCTCGAGCAAAATACTGGCGCAGCGCAGCGCTTCAAGGCAGGTATACAAAACTGTGTTTAAGCGTTCTGCTTTGCTTTCATCTTTAGCCAGAATAAAAGGCTCAGTATCACTAATGTATTTGTTGGCTTTGCGCACAACCTCAAGCACTTGCTCAACAGCTCGGTCAAATTGAATGTTGTCAAAAAGGGTAATGAGTCTGGCAGGTAAGCTGGTAAAAGCCTGTTTCAGGTCTTCGTCAATAGGCTCGAGCTGAGCGGGTGCAGGCACTACACCACTGCGGTACTTACCAAGCATGCCTAGCGTGCGGTTAAGTAAATTCCCCAAGTCATTGGCAAGATCAGCATTGATGCGCTCAGCCAAAGCGACTTCGCTAAAGGTGGCGTCCAGCCCAAAACTCATATCACGCAGCAAAAAGTAGCGAAAGGCGTCATTACCATATTTGTCTTTTAAGTCCAGAGGGCGTATGACATTACCTTTTGACTTGCTCATTTTGCCCTGATCGGTGAGCCAGTATCCATGCACATTTAAATGCTGATAAATCGGGATGCCAGCTGCTTTAAGCATAGTAGGCCAGAAAACGCCGTGGGGTTTCAAAATGTCTTTGGCGATAAAATGATTGACATGGGGCCAGTAGCGCTCAGTCAGGTTTTGGCTTTCAAGCGCTGAGTAGTAATTAATCAGCGCATCAAACCAGACATAGGTGACGTGTTTGTCATCCCAGGGCAGCGGAATGCCCCAAGGCACACGGTCTCGGGGTCGGCTAATCGAAAGATCACCAATGGATTCTCTTAAGATGCCCAAAACTTCATTTTTATAGCGTTCAGGTCTTATAAAGTCAGGGTTATCCTCGATGTACTCAATTAACCAGGGGCGGTATTTTTCCATGCGAAAGAAATAGTTCTCTTCGCTGCGATACTCGAGCTTAATATCATGCTGCGGACATCTGCCATCTTCAAGTTCTTTATCGGTGTAGTAGCGCTCGCAACCCACGCAGTAAAGCCCACCATATTCACCAAAGATAATGTCGCCACTGTCATAAACCTTTTGCAAAATATCCGAAACCACTTTTTTGTGACGAGCTTCGGTTGTGCGAATAAACTCGTCGTACTTTATACCCAGGTCATCCCAGGTAGAGCGAAATTTACCTGCAATAACATCGGTATAGGCTTGCGGACTTAAGCCAGCTGCATCGGCAGCTTTTTGTATTTTTTCGCCGTGCTCATCGGTTCCCGTTAAGAAATAAGTATCATCCCCTTTGAGTCTGTGAAAACGCGTGACAATATCTACCAGCGTCGTGGTATAAGCGTGACCAATATGGGGTTCGGCGTTCACATAAAAGATGGGCGTGGTTGCATAGTAACGGTCTTGTTTATCTGCCATGCTGTCCTCCGTGGAGCAAAAAAAAGAGGCGCTTTGTTGCAAAGCGCCTTGAACGACTAAGTAAAAAACTTATCCGAAACAAGGGCAAGGTTGCATCATTCGCCAGTTCATTAGAAAAAGTATATCAGATGAAGTCAAAAAAGGAAAATTAGCAAAGCTCAACGGTATAGTAAAGTCAAAGTACATGGTTTGAATCAGGATTCGAAACTAAAATAGTTGAGGCTAAAATGAACATAATTTTACTAGATGGTGGTATGGGGCAAGAACTTATTGCCCGCTCAAACAAAGCGCCGACAGGTTTATGGTCGACACAAGTTATGCTCGAGACCCCAGAACTTGTCAAAGCAGTACATGATGAATATTTTGGGGCGGGGGCAGACATTGCAACCACCAACACCTATGCCATTCACCATGACAGACTTATTCCTTTTGGCATAGATGATAAATTTGCTGACTTGCATCATCAGGCGTGTAGTCTAGCGCTCAAGGCTCGAGACGAACATGGCTCAGGTCTTGTAGCTGGCTCACTTGGGCCTTTGGGTTGGTCTTACCGCCCAGATTTAGCACCGCCAGCCGAACAAGCCGCTGAACTTTATGCTGAAATTGCCAAATTACAAGCACCTTATGTTGACTTTTTTTTATGTGAAACGATGGCTTCGGTTGATCAGGCCAGAGGTGCCGTGATGGGGGCAAAGACAGCAGGAAAACCTGTTTGGCTTTCCGTTTCCGTCGATGACGATAATGGTGGTCTGCTTCGCTCTGGTGAAGCCATAACAGATATTTTTAGCGTTGTAAAAGAGTTTGCCCTAGACACCCTTCTCATAAATTGTTCAACCCCTGAAGCCGTAAGCAAGGCTTTGCCTTTTTTGGTGGCTAAAACAGCTAAAGTTGGTGGGTACGCCAACGGGTTTAGCAATATTAAGAGCGTTTTTAAAGACAAAGGTTCAACGGTTGATAAGCTCGAGACACGCAGTGATTTGAGCCCCAAGCTTTATGCTGACTTTGTTGATTCCTGGATTGCATTGGGAGCAACTATTGTTGGTGGCTGCTGTGAAGTTGGACCAGCACATATTAGAGAGATTGCAGCTCGAGTTAAGCTCTAAAAGTTTATAAGTCTTTATTTTTAACAGTATTAGACCAAGCGGAATTGATGATTTATTATCATCTATTCCGCTCATTAATCGTAGGCTCAAAAAAGCTAAGTATGATTACACTGACTTTTCAGGCTGGTATTAAACTTCTTCACCTGTTTGAACTAAATTCTGGTGCAAAATATAAACTATGATTGCTTCCCCAACTATTCGCAACCTGAGTTTTTGCCTAGTCGGTTTTTTTCTTTTCTTTGGTCTTGGTTTTGGGCAAACGACTGAAGATACTACTAATACAGAAGTACCTCAACCTTGCTTAGCCGAGCCAAATATAGAAAACCTAAGCCTTGCTTTTGATGCTGAAATTGCTAATTTTGTGAGCGTAGAGCAAGAGGCTTACGCAGATGTTTATGCAAACTTAAGCTATGACTACTTACCTCTTTTGAGTATTGAGGGAACAACGGGGCTGGTAGAAGCGAGTTATATAGGCAGTGTTACAGATCTAGCTACGGGGGAAGCTATATCTGCTAATGGAACCATTCATGCCAGCTTTAACTGGCAAGATTGTGCCTGGTTGCTGCTTGACTATAGTTTCTAAATGGCGCTCAAAAGGAGATTAATTAAAACTTCTATATAGCCAAAAAACCCCTACTGAAATAGAAATAACACCGACTAAGAGATTCATTCCTTTTAAAAATAAGGTGTGTCTACTGGCAAGGCTGCGCAGAGCATAGGTGAGTAGCAAACTATAAATAAGCATAGCGATAAGCACGCCTACGCTCTCAACGGCTAATATCGTAAGTGCCATTTGCACATTGTCGGCAGCTAAACCCAAAGCAATTGCCAGTGCTCCCCCTGTGCCTGCTGCACCGTGAAGCATGCCAATACCAAAACTGCGGTTAAAAAGCGTTAATTTGGTTTTGCTGTGGCTGTGTAAGTGAACATGTTCTTCTTTAGGCTCGAGCGCTACATGAGGATGTTTATGCTCAGCTTTTTTGTGTTTGTGCCTGTGCGTATGAGTGTAAAGCGTGAAGGCTCGGTACAGTGCCAAAACCCCTAGCCCTATCATGACGGGGCCAATGACCCAGGCCTCAACCAAACTGGACAGTTTTTCAGGTAGAGCCGTTTTAAAGAGTAAAGCAAAGAGGCTAAGGAGCATAAGAATAAAACCGTGACCCAGTGCCCACTGGCTCGAGCGCCACATAATAGGCAAAAAGGTATCACGTAGGCTGCGTTTTTCGGTAGCTAAAACACTGACCGCTGCCATATGATCTGGCTCAAAAGAATGCTGGAAACCTAGTAAAAAAGCCTGAAGATAAAAAGGAAGTCGTAACACACATAATCTTAAGCGCTTTGTGTCAGGGAAGTTAGTAGGTTAGAACCCCTACTAATTGTAGTTCAATTGACTTTCTACTATTTGCATTTCCACGAAAGGTTGCACCAGAATAGGTTTTGACTTTGATTTCCCTAATAAGGGCCAGGCTCTTTAAAACTAAGGGGTTATTCGGAAGCTAATAATGCTGTGGTACTTGATTCGACAATCCAAGATTGCATTTATAACCCTCACTTTGTGCGGGATATAAACGGAATTGGTATGAGTTCAGACGCCTACAGAGGTCAAAGGTCTCAGCAGATCAGCTATAGCAATGGATTTGCCTAACTTCAGAAGGAAGCATGGACGCGCTTCATTGACCGACAGGAGGTTGCCACAATTCGACCTTGTTTCCCTCAGGATCGATGACCCAGGCAAACTTGCCGTACTCAGAATCATCAATTTTGTCGAGGACGTTGCAGCCTTCTGCTTTGAGTGCCGTAACCACAGCGTAAAGGTCTTCAACACGGTAGTTGATCATGAATGAGGCTGTGCTGGGAGCAAAAGAGTCACTTTCCCTAGAAGCAACTGACCAGACGGTTGTACCACCTGTAGGCTTGCCGTCCGAATCGGCCCAGTTGAACGCGGTACCACCCCAGTCCTGGACATCGATACCGAGATGAACCTTGTACCAGGCCTGTAGTGCAGGCGCATTCTTTGCCTTGAAAAAGATGCCGCCGATGCCAGTGACCCGTTTCATATGAACCTCATTTCTCTGAGTGGTTTCATCAAACTACCGTGAAACAGCAAAAGCTATGAACTAAGCCAAGCGTTTATAGTTCTAACTAATACTTAGCGGTATCATCATAGGCTGTCGTGTAGCGACTCATTTTTAAGAGTTCATTTTCTTTAGCCCACTCTACCCGCGCACCTTTGGCTGTGCTAGCTAAAAGGCGATAGCGTTTGGGTTCGTCACTACTAATACCAGAGATTACAAAACGTTCTTCGTCGAATAAAACTTCTTCACCAATGCTAAAACTCATAGGACTAGTTTACGTGAAAAATCTGCAAAGAGATAGTTATAAAAGGCCAATTGCTTCGTTAATCTCATCGCGCATTTGCAAGGTAGCTGCTCGAGCTCTTGTCGCCGTTTCATCGGGCTCGTCAAAATAACTTAGGCCACGGCTCGAGCTAATGATTGCGCCTAAGCCTTCTTCGTCAAAGGCTGCCACAATATCTTCGGCTGTGCCGCCTTGTGCGCCGTAACCTGGAACTAAGAGGATGCTTTGAGGCATCACTTCGCGCAAATGCTCGAGCTCTTCAGGATGGGTTGCTCCAACCACAGCTCCTACAGGTCCGTAACTGCCCTGAGTGAGAGAGCGGTTTATATGACCAAGCTGATAAGCCACATGATCGTAAACATACATATTTTCAAGGGTCTCAAGCCCTTGAAAGTCGTTTGAACCTGGGTTTGAAGTTTTAACCAGCACAAAAATGCCCCGCTCATTGGCCTGCGCCGCTTGGATAAAAGGCTCGAGCGAATCCATGCCCAAATATGGGTTGACGGTTAGGGCGTCAGCGGCAAAAACGGTATTGGTCAAGTAAGCACCTGCGTAAGCTTCGGCGGTTGAGCCAATATCACCGCGTTTGGCGTCTAAAATGACAGGAATGCCCAGTGACTTTATATCGGCAATGAGCTGCGCCATAGCCACTAAGCCTGGTATGCCCATCGCTTCAAAAAAAGCACTTTGAGGTTTGTAGCAGGCAACCAAATCTTGAGTCGCTTCAATAATCTCCCGAAAGTAGTTAACAACGGCTTTAGCCACCTGAGCACTATCGCCTTCAAACTGATCAGGGTGCGTACTTGGGTGACCGTAAGGTCTAGGGTCAATGCCTAAGCAAACCCTTGAGTTTACTTCAAGGATGCGTTTGTGGAGTCGTTTGGCAAAATCCATAATGAGCTAACTATAAAGAAAAGGAAGATAGTTTTGCTATCTTCCTTTTCCTTTCAACTTAAGCCGCTTTCCTTCCGTGACAGTGCTTGTACTTTTTACCACTTCCACATGGGCAGGGGTCATTGCGACCAATATTGTCTTCGGGGGAATTGGTAATAGGTGCTGTGCGGCTACCGCGCTGATCTGCGGCACTACTAATAGGCGCTTGGTCAGTAGTGTAGTTGATAGCAGAGGGGCGCTCGCGGCGTTGCAAGGGTTGCTGGGCACCATCGGTTTGTACCTGAACTCTAAAGAGAAGCTTGGCAACATTGAGCTTAATGTTTTGCTTCATCTCTTCAAAAAGGTTAAAGGCTTCAAAGGCATATTCTTGAATAGGGTTGCGCTGACCATAACCGCGTAGACCAATGCCCTGACGCAAAACGTCCATGTTATGGAGTTGCTCTTTCCAGTGCTGGTCAACGACTTGCAAGGTCACAAAGCGCTCGAGCTCTCGCATAAGCGGGGTACTTAGCTCAGCCTCACGTGACTTATAAGCCTCTTCCATCGGAGCAACCAGTTTGTCGGTGGCCTCTTCGGGTTCTTGACCCCTTAAAGACTCAAAATCAAAATGCTCTAAGTGGGGAATCGCGTCAATAATAGCGGCGCGTAATCCTGGAATGTCTTGCTCTTCAGGCTCGAGCTCAGGATTTATAGCAGCTTGCACCTGAGCGTC
>JAHEBB010000416.1 GCA_024642575.1 Trueperaceae bacterium
AAAATGCCACCAGTCATAAGGCAAAACTTGAGCCTCATAACAGTAAAACAAAATATTATCAAGGTACTCAGCATTAGAAGCGTTGGGCAAAATCACATAAACTTGATAGCTAAGTTCTGCAGCAGCTTTTAAAAGGTCAAGGAAACTCCGTTCAGAACCAAAGATCTGCTGCCCCACTGAGTGCGCTATATAAACAACGCGTTTTGCACCTTTTAATAAAGGTTGCAAACCCTTCAACGTAGGATTAGCCAAACGACCTAAGACCTTGGCGAATTTTAGATAATGTAATAGTGGATTTATTTGACTAGGCAAAATGTCTGTATAGGCATAGCAATATGCACTGGTACTAAACTTAGGACTTGGATCTAATCCCTGAAATCCACCTTCAAACAAATAGTGTTCTATAGGCTCGAGCCCTGCGAAATCTAGATCAGCATACCTGCGTTTGTACCAAGCATCCTCAAAGAAACCTGAATCCCTTAAAAGCTTAGTATCCTGGTTTCTATCCCTTAGCTTATAGCTTATAGCTCGATCAATCATTTCTGGTACTGCAAAAGGGCGCTTCTCTGGCTCATTAGCTAAATAAAGATTTTTACTATCCTTTACACTTTCATGCCATACAAGTGCCGCATCATGATAATCCTTGCGTACACCTACAAATTGGGTACGCAAATGCGTTAAGCTTGCTTGGCTTAACGAGCCTGCCGCAAAACGTCCAAAAGAGAGCGGAACACCTGGGCTAACCTCCGCCAAGGCCGACCAACCAAAAGCACGCACAATTCGATAATAGTATTCAGTATCGGCATTGACAGAAACTCGGTCCCAAAAACCTAAGATCTCAAACACTTTTCGCCGAAACATTAGCGAAGAAACATTACGGTAAATCCAGCCTTCCTCAACCCGCCAACGACCAAAGAGAAGCTCCTGAGTACACCTTACCCAGTGCGAGGTAGAAGCCATAAATGTTTCATTTTCCAGCAGAGCAACCATTTGCCGCTCAATTTTTTGAGGATGTGACCAGTCATCTGCATCATGGGTTGTGATGAAAGCGCCATGACTTAAGGATAAGCCTGTATTTCGGGCATGATAGGCACCACCATTATAGGACTGGCGAATAACGCGGATTCTCTTATCCTTTAAGGCCATTTGTCGAGCAAGTTCATAGCTATTATCTTTTGAACAGTCATCCACCACAATGATTTCAAGCTGCTGGTAAGACTGATTAAGTAAACTCTCTAAAGCAGTAGTCAGAGTTTTTTCGGCATTAAATACAGGAACAATCACCGAAACTAAAGGTAAATGGGGGTGATTATCTTGAGGGCTCGCATGAGCCCAAAGATTATCTAAACTCAAATCTTTGTTGCTGTCTTTCAGTTCAATAGGAGCAAATCCCTTTTGCCCAAAATGCTCATTTAGCACTTTTAAGCGCTCGAGCTTGTGAAGCTCTGACTTAGTTCTGGCCTTCGCTAAAACCAGGTTTGACGCAAGCAAAGCCAGATCAAAATGATCAGGATATAGGCTAAGTAAATCATCTAAGCATTGCTGTGCTTCAAGCAAATCATCAAGTCGAGTTAAAGCATCTATCCCCAGTAGAAAAGGTCCCAAATGCGTGGGCAAGCGTAACCTAAGTTTATAAAAACGTCGCATAAACTGAGCAACGCTTTGCCAATCGTCTTTAAAAGCAAACCATCTACCCAAAGACCAACAAGCAAATGCCTGCTCTTGCTCTCTACCCAACTGTAATAACTGTTCTAATTTGGGAATCGCCTGCTCTTCAGATCCGCTCCATAGCTTTTCATCCCATGCAAGTGCACGGTTCTTTTGGGGTAACCGTCCTTCAAATTGACCATGGACTAAAAAGTGTATAAAAGGATGCATCCCCGATTGCGCTACATCGGGATAGGTTTGACTATACCAGGTCGTAGAAAACTCAGGTCCTGGATCTCGACCCCAATTGACTCCGTACTGTAAATAGTGCTCTAGTGCATCTTGCTCTGGCTTAACATCAGGATAATGAGCCCTATACCATTGTTTATCGAAATAAGGCGAATGCCTGATAAGTTCAAGATGCTCCCTTAGCATTCACTAACCCAATTCTTCATAAAAGATAATTTCATTTCTAAATAAAATCACTTCTAGCACATATATCATCTTTCACAATCTGAGTGCGCTCTTTAGTTTACTTATATCTATGATCTAAGCAACCTCGCATCGACTCAAGGGCCTTAGCTGTGATGTTTAACCGTGAGCTAAAAAAGATGATTGCTATCATTTTAAGTACTAGAAGAGGTTAAGAGAGTGCTTACCTAAGTTCAAATTTACCTGCCTACTAGCAAAGTTCAGAAAGGAAAGCATGAAAATACCCCACCACAATTTCAAATGGATAATTTTGCTCTTGACTCTAAGCCTTGTGAGCTGCACTACGAGTAAACCTATTATAGAACCTGAACCTCAAATTTTAAAACCAACCCTAAAACAACCTGCAAATCAAAGCAACACGGTTGGGGACCAAATTCAGCTCAGTATTGAAGCCTCTAACCCAGATAATACACCGCTCAGTTATCAAGCTGAATGGTTACCTGAGGGTTTAAGCATGAACGGAAGCTCAGGTCTTATCAGTGGAGTTGTCAAAAAAGTTGAAACAAAAAATGTCACCATTTCTGTTGTTAATGATCAGAATGAAAGCTCGAGCGCAACATTCAGCTGGGAAGTAAAAGCAAAACCTAGTGAACCCAAACCAAAGCCAAGCTTTATTCTTAGTTTAAGTAAATCTGGTACAGGCTCTGGTACGGTTGTCAGTAGTCAGGCAGGAATAGACTGTGGAAGTACCTGCTCTTTTAGCTTTGATGAAAATACCGAACTGAGTCTCAGTGCAAGCGCCGAGGAAGGCTCCCTATTTGTTGCTTGGTCAGGCGCTTGTAGTGGTACAGAAGCATGCCATTTGATAATTACGCAAGATGTTTCTGCTACAGCTATCTTCGACAAACTTCCTGATCCTACACCCACTTTCAAACTCACAGTAAACAAATCGGGAACAGGTTCTGGCAGTGTGCTTAGTACACCTGATGGCATTAACTGTGGTACTACTTGCTCTGCTGATTTTGATGAAAATACCGTTGTTAGTCTTAGTGCTCAAGCTGCAACTGGCTCGAGCTTTACAGGTTGGTCAGGTGTTTGTTCTGGTACCGCTAAATGTGTCGTCACCTTATCTCAGGCTAGAACCGTTTCCGCAACCTTTGACAAACTTCCTGATCCTACACCCACTTTCAAACTCACAGTAAACAAATCGGGAACAGGCTCTGGCAGTGTGCTTAGTACACCTGATGGTATTAACTGTGGTACTACTTGCTCTGCTGATTTTGATGAAAATACCGTTGTTAGTCTTAGTGCTCAAGCTGCAACTGGCTCGAGCTTTACAGGTTGGTCAGGTGTTTGTTCTGGTACCGCTAAATGTGTTGTCACCCTTTCCCAGGCTAGAACCGTTTCCGCAACCTTTGACAAATTGCCTAGCCCTGTTGATACAAGCCTACTGGCCTATTGGAAATTTGATAACAACGGTCTTGATGAAACATCTAACAACAATATAGCTACGCTCTCAAATGCAAGTTACACAACTGGAAAGTTTGGACAATCTTTAGATTTAGGGGGCAGAACCAAACAGTCTTATGCTAAAGCCAATAGTTCCGCAAGCCTTAACAATATGACAGATCAGCTTACTGTTTCAGCCTGGACCTATCCTTATGTAGCTCCCGATAAGTATCATGTTCTTGTTTCAAGACAGCGCGCTGATAATGGACACCCTGATCAGTTTTTCCTGGGATTCGGGCCCAAAACACCTTCCAGGGGCGGTAATGGTGAAATTACATATAAGTGGCACCTATCAACAACAACTAATACTAAGGGAGCCGATTGTTATGAAAATACCCCACTCGTAGGACAATGGATTCATATGGTTGGGACATATGACGGCAACAATATAAGGCTTTATGTAAATGGAGAACTAATCTGTACTAGACCCATAAGCGGCAACATACCCGTTGATAATAATCCCGTCACGATTGGCATGGAAGAAAATTATGCAGACAAGCAATTTTTTAGCTTCTTTAATGGTCGTATTGATGATGTCAAAATGTATAAACGCGCTTTGAATGCTAGCGAAATACAAAGCTTGTATCAGGAAGGCAATTAAACCCATACTTCATTAAGGTGGTCAAAGAGCTATTATTTTCTTCTATAAGCGTTTGAGCCAAGTCTAACATCATTTCAGCACCCTTGCTCAAGCTCTAACGCGCTCAACATTATCAAGGAACCATGTGTAGCTAGAACTGAGACCTTGTTCTAAAGAGATTTGAGCTTGCCAGCCTAGGGATTTAAGTCGGGAGACATCCATTAGCTTTCTTGGGGTCCCATCAGGCTTTGATGCGTCAAACACGAGTTGACCTTTAAAGCCTGTTACCTTTGCTAAGGTTTCTGCTAGTTCCCTTATACTGCAATCGGTTCCTGTACCTACATTGATATGCGAAAGCATCGCCTGGGTCTGTTCTTGATAAGTAGTTTCATCAAGTTCCATCACATAAACACTAGCTTCAGCCATATCATCTACATGCAAGAACTCTCTTAGCGGGGTACCACTACCCCAGATGATGACTTCTTTAGCATTCTGTTGTACAGCTTCATGAAAACGTCTCATAAGAGCAGGGATAACATGACTGTTCTCTGGGTGAAAGTTATCGTTGGGGCCATAGAGATTGGTTGGCATCACACTACGGTAGTCACGACCATACTGACGGT
>JAHEBB010000417.1 GCA_024642575.1 Trueperaceae bacterium
ATTAAAGAAGCAATCGACAGGCTCAGTTTTTCGCTATAGGGCGCAGTCGCAACCATAAGTCCGACCGATAGCCCCTGCTCCGTTTTAGCGCAGGGCACAGTGGTTGCAGGGCCCGCCAAAAAGTTAAAGAGCATGGTGTTGCGTAAAACGAGACCATTGCTGGCAAAGTAAAGAGCGTCATCACGCTCGAGCGCTTCGATCTTTCTTGGCAAAATGGCGACCGTGGGAGCTAAAACTGCATCAAAAGCGTTATACGTTTCCCAGAATTGGCGGCTCAAAGCTTGTTGAGCGTAGCTCAGTCTCAGATAATCAGTAGAGGGGCGACCACGAAACTCGAGAATGCGCTTAGCAACCCTGTGGTCAATATCTGCGCCACGGCTTTCTAGCATGTCTTCGTAAAGCGCTAATGATTCGTGGCTGGCAAAACTACCATAACGTGCATAATAAGCTGGAATCTCTGTGAGTTCAGGAACATTTTGAAGCCTTACTTCATGCCCAAGATTTTCATAAAAATTAAGTGCCGCGTTAAAGGCATCTTTTACTTCAGCATCAGCATTGTCTAAAATGACATTTTCAGGTACGAGCAAACGAAACTTGCTCTTAAGTTCTGGTTCAAAGGGTTTGACGGTTTTGGCAGCCATAGCCCGCCACAGTAGCCAGGCATCTTCAACCGTTTGGGTCATGGGGCCAAGCGTGTCAAGCGTGGTGGATAACGGGGTTACCCCATCTTTAGGAATGCTGCCATTGGTCGTTTTTAGCCCGACAATGCCATTAAAACTACTTGGGATGCGCACTGACCCACCTGTATCAGAGCCCAGCGCAGCGCAGGCTAATTTTTTGGCAACGGCTACGCCTGAGCCTGAGGATGAGCCTCCAGGAATCAGGCTTTCATCTAGGGCATTACCAGGGGTACCAAAATGCGGATTTAAACCCAGACCTGAAAAAGCCAATTCGGTCATATTGGTTTTGCCCAAAAATACAGCACCAGCAGCGTCAAGTCGCGCGGCAACGGGGGCATCTTCTTTGGCTGGAGTACGTTCAGCTAAAACCTTTGAACCCGCAGCAGTTACCTCACCTTCGGTATCTATGAGGTCCTTGAGTGCCAAGGGAACTCCTTGCAAAGGCCCGAGCGAAATACCTTTTAAAAACTGCTTTTCGGCTTCTTTAGCTTGTCTTAAGGCACGTTCGGGGCTAAGGGTTCGGTAAATAGCACCTGGTTCCAACTTATCCAGGTAGGCCCTTGTCACTTCAACTGGGCTAACATCTTTGTTTCGGTAAGCTCTAGACAACTCAGCAATAGTCAAATCTCTCAGGTCGGACATGCGTTTTAGCATACCTTAAAGCCTCCCACGCTTTAGCATTTAGAGTAGGAAAATAAGGGCTCGAGCGTTACTACGTTTTACGTCTTTCATAGCCGCCTTGCGAGAACTAGCCCACCTTAAAATAAAGAAATGGAACTGAACAAAAAAGAAATTGCCTCTCAGCTCAAAGAGGCTGCTAATTTGCTAGATGTACTCGCTGAAGATGAATTTCGCGCCAAAGCTTATATGAACGCTGCCAGACAAATAGAAGGCTTTGACGGTGACATTTTAATACTCTTAAAGGAAAATCGCCTGACCGATATACGCGGTGTAGGCAAAACGGTAGCAGCAGAAATTGCCTATTTAAAAACGCAAGAAGCCTTGCCTATTTTAGAAGAACTTTATGTCAAAGTACCCGAGGGGGTTCGTGATTTATTTAGAGTGAGTGGCTTAGGCTCAAAAAAGATTTCTGCTCTCTGGCAAAACGGCATAGCCAGTTTAGAAGGTCTGATTGAAGCGGCAGGTGATGGTCGCATAGCAGCGCTCAAAGGCTTTGGCGCAAAAAGTGCCGACAAATTTGCTGAAGCTGCCAAATTTGCCACCGAAGCCAAAAGACGCATGCGCTTAAACATAGCCGAGACGCTCAGCAATGCTATAAGTTCCGTTTTGCAAGAACGCCTGCCCGAGCTAAAGCTCGAGCCTGCCGGTGAATACCGTCGCTGCTGCGAAACTGTGGGCAGCCTAGAATTTGTGGTTTCTGGGGTAAGTCAGGATGCCTTAAACTCGGCTTCGGCAGATATTGGTGAAAAACTGAGCTTGACTGATGAGGGCTTAACGCTCGAGCTTGAAGGCCGACTTGTGAACTTTAGCCTAGTTGCCCCTGAACAGTTTGCTACAGCTCTACTTTACAAAACGGGCAATAACAGCTACCTCGAAGGTCTAGAAGAAAAAGCCAAAGAGCTTGGTTTTGAGCTGTCTTATGAAGGGCTTTTTAAAGACGGGTCACGTATCAAAACGAACGCTGAAGCCGATCTTTTTGCAGCCTTAGGGCTCGAGCCTATCCTCCCAGAATTGCGTGAAGAAAAACACCCTGAACCCATCAATGTTATCGAGCTTAAAGATATTCATGGACAAATCCATAATCACTCGAGCTGGTCAGATGCTGTTCACAGTATCCGCGAAATGGTGGCAGCCTGCCGCAACGCTGGCTTTACCTATCTGGCGATGGCTGACCACTCCCGGACATCGTATTATGCCAATGGTTTAAGCATCGACCGCGTTTATGAACAAGCCAAAGAAATTGCTGAAATACGCCAAGAATTAGCCGATGAAGGCAGTGATTTTGAACTGCTCCACGGCATCGAAGTAGACATAATGACCGACGGCAGCCTTGACTACCCTGACGAGGTTCTAAAGATTCTTGATTATACGGTCGTGAGTGTGCATCAAAACTTCACCCTTTCTAAAGAAGACCAGACTCGCCGGATTATTAAAGCTGTAGAACATCCGCTTGCAAAAATCTTGGCGCACCCTACGGGGCGTTTGCTTCTCAGACGCCCTGAGTATGACGTTGATCTTGACCAAATTATTGATACCTGCGCCGCAACTGGCACTATTATTGAAATCAATGCCAACCCTTACCGCCTTGACCTTGACTGGCGCTGGGTTAAAAAGGCAAAAGCCAAAGGCTGCCAGTTTTCCATAAACCCTGACGCCCACCATGTGGACGGCTTTAATGATCTAAAATATGGCGTCATGATGGCAAGAAAGGCAGGTCTTAGCAAAGAGGATGTGGTCAATACAGCAGCCACGGCTAAGGACTTTTTAGCCCGACTAAAACCCTAAACCTTAGCTTAAATTATTCCTATTATTAATATGCCAAATGACTTCTGTGTACCTTTTATGAAAAAAACGCATATAAAAAACTTGTTTTTTGCATACCTCAAACGTATACTGAATTCGGTTCAAAACTCTAAGCGCTAGCTAGAAATGGTGTTCTACACGATCTTTTCAGTAGTACAACTTCAGCTAAAGCGCAAATTTTCAATGGAGGTAAAATGCAACGTCGTGATTTCCTAAAAAAGGCGGGAGTCGTAGCAGCCAGTGCTAGCTTCTCACCGCTCATGTTTGCCAACGCGCAAGCAGCAACTTATAAATTTGGCATGGTTACATCATGGCCAACATCACTCGATACGATTTATGGTGGTGCGCTCAATACCGCTAAATTCCTGAGTGATATCACTGATGGTGATGTGCAAGTTGAAGTTTTCCCAGCAGGTGCTCAAGTCGGTGGGCTTGAAGTTTATGACGCTGTTTCAAGTGGTGCTTTTGAAATGGGTCATACAGCCTCTTACTACTATGTTGGCAAAGACCCTGCTCAAGCCTTTTTCACCGCTCTTCCCTTTGGTTTAAATGCCCAAGAGCAAAACGCCTGGCTTTATTCCGGTGGTGGCCAAGCTATGTGGGATGAGCTTAATGCCGCAGACAACCTGATTGCTTTTGCCGCAGGTAATACGGGCGTACAGATGGGTGGTTGGTTCAATAAAGAAATTAATACCGTAGCAGACCTTCAAGGTTTAACCATGCGCATTCCTGGTCTAGGTGGTCAGGTCATGAGTAAGGCCGGCGCCAATGTGCAAGTTATCCCTGGTGGCGAAATTTACTTAGCGCTCGAGCGTGGTGCTATTGACGCGACAGAGTGGGTTGGCCCCTACGATGATGAAATCTTAGGCTTTAACAAAGTTGCCAAGTATTACTACGCACCTGGTTGGCATGAACCTGGTCCAACATTAGGTACCTATGTCAACTTAGACGTTTATAACAGCTTACCTGGTGATATTCAAAGTGCTATTCAGCAAGCATCTAAAGGGGCAAATATGCAAATGCTTGCCGATTATGATGCCAAGAATGGTCCTGCTTTACAGCGTATTATTGATGCTGGCGGTGTTGAGCTTCGCACTTTCCCAACAGAAGTTTTATCTGCACTCGAAGGCTATGCTAATACGCTTTATGCCGAATATGCAGACTCGAGCCCAATGTTTGCCAAATTTTGGCCCGAATGGGTTAAATTCCGCGATGAAATTCGTGGCTGGCATAGAATCAGCGAACAAGCTTACCTTAACTACTCCATTCCTCAATAAGCTTAAACCTAAAAAAGATGCCCCAATCAACAGGGGCATCTTTTTATTGATCGCCAAAGTTATTTGGACTGCCTTGTTTCTTGCGCAACTTGGCGCTATACTTTTACAGCCTTGGAGAAATGCCAGAGTGGTTGAATGGGCCGGTCTCGAAAACCGGTGTAGGGCTTAGCTCTACCGAGGGTTCGAATCCCTCTTTCTCCGCCAAAAATTCTTAGCAACATTCGTACAATAAAATCACCGCTCAGGAAAACTTGAGCGGTGAAAATCTTAAAGAACTTACTTGTTTGGCTTAGGGCGTTACTTCCTTAGCAAAAACAAAATTACCATTTTC
>JAHEBB010000057.1 GCA_024642575.1 Trueperaceae bacterium
AGAACCGTTTTGACATGTTCCTGACCAATAACTTGATCAAAGGTTAAGGGTCGCGCATCTTGGTAAATAGCCACACTCAATGCTATCACTTTGTAGCAAAAGGTTAGGTTCTAAAAATTATTGACTAGCTTAACAATTATTTAGTGATTTATTTCACGATTTTCTATTTGCGCTATTTTTATTGCTAAAATCAAAATGACCTAATGCCTTCTAACGCGCTCGAAAAAATTGGGGCTAGATTCAAATTCTAGAACCTAGCCCCACAAAACTTGATTTTAAAATGGTCTAGCTACTAAACCTTGCTTATTCTATCAATCTACAACTAGGAGGTACGACAAACCTTAAATATTCTGGCAAACTTCATTGTACCCAGATACGTTAATTACGCTTATCAAGGGGTTTTAATTCGGTCACAGGAACTTCCATATAACCGCCTTCATCAGTTACGAGTTCAACACTATTTTTTAAAGGAAAAAGTTTATTGACCCGTCCGCAAGCCCCCGTTGTCTCATGGCAGGCCCTCGAGCCCTTACGGGGCATATCAGCTAAAAGCTCTTCGTACATCTCGTGTTCAAATTGCAAACAGCACATGAGCCTGCCACAAGGTCCACTGATTTTTTCCGGGTTAAGGGGTAACTGCTGATCCCGAGCCATACGTATACCTACCGCACTAAAACTTTGTAACCAGGTAGAGCTGCAAGAACCGTCCCCACATACGCCAATAACACCTAGCATTCTCGCCTGGTCTCTAGGGCCAATGTTGACAAATTCGACTCGAGCTGAAGTAAATTTCATCAGGTCTTGTATAAGCTGACGAAGTGATATCTGCTCTTCGCTGGTATAGCTAACAACCAGCAAACTTTCATCAAGATTAAATTCCATAGCCACAATCTTTGTTTTGCGATACCTCTCACGGACTTTGGCTTTAAGCAACCATTTTAAGTCCTCGGCCTTATCTTTTAACTTTTGAAATGTCTCTAGATCATCAGGCGTCGCCACACGAACAAAATAACCGATGGTTTTATCCTGCTCGGCTAACCCTCCTCGAATGGTAGCTAGCTCGAGCCCCCGTCTTGTGCTAACCACACAGGTCTGATTCGCTTCAGGAAAAAGCTCGGTTTCAATCTGAATATTATGTAGCTTAGGGCCGTTGGCAAATTTTACAGAAATGCTCTGAGGCATGAAAACTCCTTAAGGTACGTCAGTTTAAGGCAGTTCCCTATTTATATATTTATTACCTTAAACCTTAGCTAGAGTGTAACGCTTTTAATTACTAAAGAAAGCAAAGTATTAAACCTGAATACCTTTGTAAGCCATTTGAACCGTCCAAGGCTTTAGTTTTAACACCAATATTTAGAGCCAAGCCTAAATATTGTTTTTATACAGGATTGATGGGGATAGTCCTAAAGATAAAGGTGAAAATTGAAAAGGTGATGACGAAATTCTCAGTCGCAAACTGCAAATTATAGTGAACCCAAAGTTAAATGATAATGTTAGAAGTAGTATGCGTCTTGTGCTTACATTCGTCATTTCAGCGAATGCTAGAATCCATAGCCTAGTATTTGCCGAAACCTGCATTCGCAATTCTCAAATAATTTTAAAAAAACTATAACGTAAGATAATCATACCTCAAAGGTTCATTTTCTCGGTAGCTTATTTTGGTTTTATAGATGATTTGTTTCAAATAACTTCAAATAATCTGCCTTGCAGCACTGGTTTAAAGCTTTTTCTGTGAATCGCGCATGGGCCATAAGTTGCTAACGCTGCAAGGTGAGCTTTTGAGCCATAGCCTTTATTTTGCTCAAAGTCATAGTGCTCAAACGTTTTGGCCCATTGTTTCATAGTTTCATCTCTTGACGTTTTAGCCAAAATGCTTGCAGCCGCAACCTGATAACTGTGGGCATCGGCTTTTGCAGGCGCTAGGATAGGTTGCGGTATAGCAAGTTTGAGATAATCAGTCACTAGAGCTGAGGGCATAAGCTCGAGCTTAGCCAAGGCACGTTTTACAGCCAGATGTGTTGCCTGCAAAATATTAAACTGATCAATTTCCTGCGGGCTTGCTTCAGCAATCGCCCAAGCAAAAGAATGCTGCTTAATGTCGCTTGCCATCTCATCGCGCTGCTTTCCCGATAGGGTTTTTGAGTCTCGGTAGGGGTAAGTGTTCTTAGCTAAGATAACAACCGCAGCAGTTACCGGACCAGCAAGGCAACCCCGACCCGCTTCATCTACCCCAGCAACAAGGTTATAACCTTTTTCCCATAATTTTATCTCGTAAGTCCAACCCAGCTTCACACAGAAATTGTATCAGTTGATTCCCCAAGCACTTCGGTCAATGCTTCCACTGTTATTTCACTGGGTAGAGTAAAGTAAAAGGTACTTCCCCGCCCAACTTTTGATTCCACCCATATTTTGCCACCATGCTTTTCTACGGCCAATTTACAAAAGGTTAAACCCATGCCAGTATCATAGCGGTCATGGATTGTGTGGCGTGACTGTTCAAAGGCATTAAATATGCGTTTTTGATCTTGCTCTGGTATGCCCTCGCCATCATCCCTCACACTTAAAACAAACACATCTTCCTGACGCCAGGCTCTAAAATCAATATAACCCCCGCGTCTGGTGTGTTTAATGGCATTGGAAAAAAGATTAGCGAGAATGCGCCTGAGCAAATCTGGGTCAGCCATTAGACTTTCTGCTTCAGGTCTAATAAGAAAGCTAAAGTTGCGTTCTCTTGGCGTACCGCTTACATCTTGCAAAGATAATTTAGCTAGTGAATTGAGATCGCTTACCTGCTGTGGGCTATAGGGCATGTGCCCTTCTTTCATGCGTCTTACATCAAGAATATTGGCAACAAGATTAAGTAAATGCTGCGACTCAGAGCGAGCCAAGCTTAAGAGTTCAATGCTGGTTTCCAGTTCAGAATTGCTTTTTAGCAAATCAACACTATGATCAAGCAGACCCATAACGCTCGAGATAGGGCTTTTTAAATCATGTACCAGCATATGAGTGAGGTCATCTTTCATACGCTCTGATTCTTTATAGGCCTGCTCGATTTCCCGAAGCTGCACCAAGGTCTCGCGCATGGCTCTTTCCATGTGCCGACGTTCCATAAGCCTGCTCAGGGTTGCGGTCACTACTTTAGGATGCGTTGGCAGCTCTATATAGACATCCGCACCAGACTTTAAAACATCAGCGTAAATCTGGGCATTTTTGGGCCCGATACATACGATTGGCACATCGGTAAGAGGTTTGCGGCGGCGCAGTAAACTTATGAGATCTAGTTGAGACACCTGACCAAGCAGGGCATGCTCAATTAAGATAGCGGCAGGAACAGTAGCTCTTGTGTGATAAAGCAAGGATTCAACATCTGCAACAACCATAGAGTCAATTGCCAAAGGCTCGAGCGCAGGTACAAATGCTTTTGCCCGAGCTTCGGTACTCATGGCGATAAGGACAGTGGCCTGCTGCTTCGATGACATACGTTTCTTATGATAGCAGGCTAAAAGCTCTAAATTACGTGGAAGATTTTGCTTCTGCAACGTGAAAACCCTTTGATGAAAGAAGTGTGAAATTTCTTAGATTTATAAGAAAGCTTTAGCACCTTGAGATTAAGTTCGAGGGCGAATCCTTAGCAAACAAGGGCTTTTATCTAAGTAATTTCAAAGAAAAACTCTAACCTACCTGGTAAAAAGGTCTTTGCATAAATAAAATTGTTTTCTCGCTCAACTCATCTCTGTTGCAAACTGTGAAATTTTTGACATCCTAAGAGACGCTATTGGCTCGAGCCTTTTGGTCACTACATTTTCTCAGGAACGAGCGCGTTACCATAAGCCCAATGCTTGCGAATTTATCCCTATCCTGGCCCTGGATTTTATTGAGTCTTTTAGCATTGCCTTTTTTGAGGCGTAAACCTTTCTGGGGGCTCAGATATGCTGGACTAGGACTTTTGCTCGTCTCTCTAAGTCAACCCAGCTTTGTCCAACCTAGTAAAACGGCAGCTCTTTTGATAGATGTATCTGATAGCCTGGCAAACAAAGCTCTGGACTTGAGTCGTGAGCTGAAGCTTGATTTTGAGCGTCAACCGGATGTCTATTACTTTGCTTCTGATGTCACAGAAACTCGGCTAGAAGAGGACATTCCTGGTTTTCTAAGTACCAGTCAAACAGATATTGCCAAAGCGTTACAGGTGGTGCAGGCAAGTGATAATCAGCGCGCCCTTCTTATTAGTGATGGTGCCGAATCCCTGGGTGAAGCGTTGCGCGCTTTACCTAATATTCCTGTAGATACGCTTTATGTGCCAAGTCAAGCAAATACACGGCTGGTTAGTTTGGTTGCTCCAGATAGCGTGAGCCCAGGTGAAACAGTTGAAGCTACCGCAGTCATTGAAAGTGACATGGCTACGACGCTTACATTAGCGCCAAGTATAAATGGCACACCCCTAAGCCCCATCGTTCAAGACATTCCAGCGGGTCGCAGCGCTATCCCTTTTCGTTTTCAAGCAGGTGACACTGCCACCATTGATGTAAGTGCCCAACTTAGTACCAGCAGTGTTCAGCCTGTACAAGATGATGCCCAAACGTCTTTTATTTCGGTGAATAACCGCTCACCTGTTCTGGTCATTGATGATCCAGCTATGGCAAATTTACTTAGAACCCAAAACTTTGATGTGATTGAAAGTGGTCCAGAAGCCGTTGTTTCTCCTCTGGAATACAGCGCCATCATCTTAAGAGACAGCGCTTCTAAATTTACGACAGGACAGCTCGAGCTGCTCGAGTCTTATGTGGTCAACGGTGGTGGACTCATGATGACCGGTGGCCCCGAAAGCTTTGGCTTTGGAGCTTGGTACCGCACCCCTGTTGAATCCGTCTTGCCTGTCAACACTGATTTGCGCACCGAAGTCGATCTTCCTCTTGTTGGTCTGGTCATCGTGCTTGACCGCTCCCAATCTATGAGTACGGGAAGTCCAAGTAAAATTGACCTTGCCAAAGAAGGTGCCATAAGCGTTGTTGATTTGGCCTATAAGGATGATCTTTTGGGCATGATCGTGTTTAGTGATGCAGCGTCAACCGAGTGGGCCTTTAAACTTCGTCGCGCCACTGATCAAGGTAAACGCGAAATGCTAAATGCAATTTTAGCGCTCGAGACCGAAGGTGGCACGGTTTTGCAACCCGCTTATGAGCAAGCTATACAATCCTTGCAGCAAACCCAGGCTTCGATTAAACATATTATTATTTTGAGTGACGGCAAACTTTATGACGGCGGTAATGTCTTTGGCGCTACTGGTCAAATTGTTGATTTTGAGGCCGTTGCCAAAGCCGCCTTAGATTTAGGCATTACTTCATCGACTATTGCTATTGGAGATGGTGCTGACTTTGAGCGCCTCTCAGCTATTGCCGCCGCAGGGGGAGGTCGTTACTACGAAGCTTTAAATGTCACGACTTTGCCCCAAATCTTTACCAATGAAGCGCTAACAGCCACACGTTCTCTCTTACGAGAGGAAGCCTTTAGCCCTAACATTAGAACGCACCCACTTATCCCTAATGCTATCGGCAGCGCACCAAGCCTAAATGCCTATATCGCAACAAGTCTTAAGGAAAATGCCGAGACGCTAGTTGATGGTTTGCAGGGCGAGCCTATACTTGCGGTACACCGTCAGGGTTTAGGACGAAGTGCTGCCCTCACCACTGATTTAAACAGCTGGGCAGGTCAGTTTGGCACCTGGCAGGCAACGCCAAGTTTGCTGGGTACCGTTGTCAGGTGGCTCCAAGCACGACCTGTTTCCTATGCCGCTGAAGTTAACCGCGAAAGCCAGTCCTGGCATGTCGTCGTAGATGCCGTAAAAGACGGTAAATATCTAAACAACGAAACGCTCGAGCTACGTTACGGTGGTCAATCAGCCAATTTTGAACAAGTTGCCCCAGGTCGCTATGAAGCGTATGTGCCAATAACCGCCGATAGCAACACTCTGGTCGTGGTTGATGGCGAAGAAGTGGTTGCTCGCAAACAGGTTTACAGTCAAAATGCCGAATTTGATACCACAGGTGGCGAAGAAACGCTAAAACAAATTGCCCTACGCACGGGAGGCAAAGTAATATCTGCAACTGATCCTTATAGCCCCCTTGCACCGGCAAACAAAACCGAACTTTGGCCTTATTTGGCGGCACTAGCCTTTCTGCTGTTCATGCTTGAACTATTCCTTAGGCGATTTGCTGAGTTTTTACCACAACGTAAACCGAGTCAAGGTGCAAGGGCTTAGTCTGTAAGATCATCCGTTTCAAGGTTTGCTTCATCAACAGAGGTTTTGGTCAATTCTCTTAAAACATTGGTTGCAAATGCACCTCGGGGCAAATCAAAACAAAGGGTATAGCCGTCATCTTCGGGTTTTAGCTCGGCATTGATTAGTCTGATTCTTGAATAGCGCCTATCCCCTCTACGGCTGGTAAAATCTAACCAGCGAAGGCCATAGTATTCAAGGGTTGCCAACTCACGTTCTCCGGCTAAAGCCTCTGACATTTTGACCTTTTTACCGTAAAGGGGCAAAGTTGCACTGATTTCAAAACGCTGCGCCCTTTCCGACTCAGCTTCTTCATCCACCCGAAAAACGCCGCCTGTATCATGTTTTTTGGCCCAATCGCCTAAAACTACCTTCTCAAATAGACCCTCTTTAATACGCTCTGATAGCATATGATTAAAAACTAAAGACTGTACCGAGGAAATAAAAAAGGCTTTCAAACGTCTTCCCCCAGGCACCTTTTCTCCGCGAATGAGCTTGAGTCCGTCTACGGCATTATTGGCAAAACGTCCAAAACGTTGAGGTCCAAAATAATTTGGGACACCTTTTTCGAGCAACTCATTTAGCGTTGTTTGTGCAAGTCTTATAGCGTCAGCCTGAGTTTGCCTCACACGAATCTCAAACCGATTTCCTTGCAAATGCCCAATCCCCAATTTATTTTTATGTCGAGACATATCCAAAATGCGTATGCCCTCATGCTCACCAAGCTTTTCAAGTAAGGCAGCGTGCCGATTCGGGACGCTTATCCACTGGGTGGTTACGGCAAATTTATCCTTAAGGCCAGCAACCCCAATTTCATTTTCCTTAAGGCCTTCCCGCATCAAGATGAGTACCAAATCTCTGGTTGTTAAACCTCGTTTTTCAACCAGCGCGTAAGCGTGCGAGCCTTGTCCTAAAGGGGCATAGAGTTCTAATTCTGTCACCCGAAAGTCCTCAAGATCTTGACGAATCAACCCTCCTGTCCCTTGTGTTTGTGTAAGCGGGGGAAAATTTCCCCAGCTAAAGCGAAATTTGTCTGTGTCAGTCATGAAATCATCCTAACCTTTGTGACCTTAGCCTTCTTTCCTACCACAACACCAAACGTGCCTTAGGGCAAACTGCCTGTTAAAATCAAAGATGTGCAATCCCTTTTTATTTATCCTTTAGAAAAGCTCGAGTGGTTTCAAAACCTCATCCAACTCCAAAATGCTTTAAAACAAAATCATGCAGAGACTGCTCTGGCTTCTTATAAAGCAGTTTTACGTGAACTTGTGACCTATAAGTTTAGTGACTTAGCTGACGCATTTTGTGACGCCTTAGTTTATAGCGAATCTGTTTTGGGCAACGCCAAAGATTTGGCTCAAGGGCTCGAGCGTGCGGTTTTAGACGATTTACTAACCTGCCAAAAGCTTTGCCAAACGAATTGGACACAGGCGGTTTCAGACTTAGCTGGGCAGCGCCTACCTCCTTTAGAAAAACTTGCAGCCGACCAGCCAAACCCATTTAGTACCCTCAAAAAGAGTCTGCTCCAAGAAGAAGCGCTGCAAGTCTGGGAAAGGCTCAAAGTTCTTTATCAAACCCAGGGCACAGGAAACCTTGCCAGGTACAAGGCATTTAAATTTGTCCAGGGCGCTATTATAGGCATAAACTACCCTGTTGAAATTTCAAAGACTCGCCTTGTTAGTCTGGAAAAACAACTGAAGAGTCTTGAAGACAATACCAAGGCTTTTTTGCAAGGTTTTAATGCCTTACACTGCCTTCTTTATGGCCCAAGAGGTAGTGGGAAATCCACCGCAGTTAGAAGCCTTTTGCACAGTTTTGCTGACCAGGGTCTTCGCTTAATCGAGCTTAGCCCCACTGAACTCTCCCATTTGCCAGAACTTAGCGAGATCTTGAGATTTCGACCGCACAATTATGTTCTTTTTGTCGATGACCTCAATTTTGAACAAGGCGATACCAGTTACCATCCGTTAAAATCTATGCTCGAGGGTTCTGTAAGCGAAAAAGCAAGCAATATATTAATCTACGCCACCTCTAACCGAAGGCATCTGGTCAAAGAACAATTTTCTGATAGACCTGACCCTTTAAATGACGATGTGCACGGTTGGGATAGCCAGCATGAAAAGTTAGCACTTTCTGACCGATTTGGTTTGACAATTACTTTCCCAAGCCCAAGTCAGTCGCGCTATCTTGACATCGTTATGGGTTTAGCAAAACAGGAAGGGCTAAGCGGCGAAACCTTAAGAGAACGTGCTATTCGCTTTGCCGACTGGGGTAATGGTTACTCTGGCAGAACGGCTCAGCAGTTTATAGATAGCGCCAAAGCTGGACTTGCTTAAAAGGGTAGGGGCATAAGGAAGACTGATGTTAAAAGTGAACGTTCAAGTTTTAGTATGCGATTGAGCGAGTTTTCAAACATTCACTAAGACAAGCTCTCTTTCAGGATGATACGACCAAAAAGTTTATACTTAGCAGTCCAAAACATGGTAAATAAGCAACATGAAACTGCAAACCTCAGATACCCTAAGCCATCATGATAAGAAGCGGCATATTCCCCTTTATTTTGAGGTCGAACAGGGGGCAAAGCAACTTGATATTACGTTTTCTTATACACCTGTCGAACTTGCACCAGCCTTACCCATAAATGAAATCAGTTTAAGTCTGTTTGGGCCAAAGGGGGCAAGAGGCGCGAGGCATAATAACCGTGATATGAATATTCGACTGTCTGAGAGCTTTGCCTCGCCTGGCTATATGCCTGGACAGCTCGAGCCTGGAACATGGTGCCTTGAAATTGATGCTCACCGTATTATGCCTGGTTCGGTTGTAACTTATACCCTAACCATTGAAACCAAAACCACGTTCAATTCTGAAAGCTTACCCGTCTTCCCCAAAGGTCAAACCCATTCTCGCGGATCTGGCTGGTATCGAGGGGATTTTCATGCGCATTCACTTCACTCAGATGCCCGCTGGGATATTTCTGATTTGGTAGCCTTTGCCAAAAGGCAGAATCTTGACTTTGTGACCTTATCTGACCATAACACCGTATCAGGTTTGGCTGAATTGCACAGCTTTGCAAGCCATGAATTGTTAACGATAGGCGCGCTCGAGCTAACCACTTTTTACGGGCATGCCCTAGCGCTCGGTTTAAACGAGTGGACAGAGTGGCGCGTAAATCCCCCAAATGGGAAACCCCAAACCATTCAGCAACTCGCCCAAAATGTAGAAGAAAAGGGTGGCGTTTTCATCATGGCTCATCCTATGAGTGAGGGCGACCCCTGGTGCTCAGGTTGCCACTGGGGCTACGCTGAGATGATGCCGGGAACGGCAAATATCATAGAAGTCTGGAACTCGAGCTGGGAAGGCACAAGCCACAACGAAGCTGCCTTACAGCTTTATTACAGCTGGCTTAATTTGGGTTATAAGTTGGTCGCTACGGCAGGCACAGATATTCACAGCCCTAGCAAAGCAAACCATAGCCTGGGGTTTAATTGTGTGTATGCTCAAGATTTATCGACGCCAGAACTATTAAAAGCAGTTCGGCAAGGGCATCTTTATTTGACCAATGGTCCAAGGCTCGAGCTGAACGCCCAAACCAAAAACGGCACTCGGTATCTCATGGGCGACAGCGTTCCAGAAAGCGATGCAGTCATCACAATCACCTGGGACGATTGCCCTAATCACGACATTCGACTCATTGTTGATGGGAAACTCCACAAAAAGATTGCTTCTGGAAAGTCAGGATTTGATCAATTAAACCTTGACCTACCAGCACGGTGGCTAAGTGCCGAAATTCGGGATGCCAAAGGTGACCTGCGCGCACTCAGCAACCCAATATTCTTTAACAAATGAGCTCAACTATTAGACCTCTCCATAAGGCTTACTCTCACCGCGACTGTGAACTTAAACCTATGCTCTGGCAATCGCTCGAGCAAGGCTTCACCTGCATTGAAGCCGATATTTATTGTTTCATGGGAAAAGTTTTTGTTGCCCATGATTTGCAACAGCTAAGACCCTGGAATACTTTAGAGAGACTCTATCTCGAGCCCTTAAAAGCCCATCTACATAAAAATAATAGGCGAGTCTTTAACGATGACACCACGCTCTCACTCTTTCTAGACGTTAAAACGCCTTCTGGCTCGAGTTATAAAACACTCCATAATGTTTTAAGCCATTATTCAGCTATGCTCACCAGCTATCAAAATTTAGAGAGAAAAAAGGGCCCAATAAGCATAATCATTTCAGGGAATCGGCTTAAGTATGCAGAGTTTGCGTCCCTGCCGCATAGATACGCTGCTTTAGATGGTCGCCATGAGGATTTAGGCAAGCAAACAAACCCTCTTGTTATGCCTATTATTAGCGATAATTGGCAAAAACTTTTCAACTGGCAAGGCGAGGGAGAAATGCCCTTGCTTGAAGAGAAAAAGCTTAAAACAATGCTCGAGCTTGCCCACAAGAATGGTCAACAACTGAGGTTCTGGGCAACACCCGACAAGCCAGGAGCAAATCGGGATAGGCTTTGGGAAAAACTATTGACCTTAGGTATTGATTTAGTTAATACTGATGACGTTACAGGTTTAGCGAATTATTTAAAGACAAAGCGCTGACATTGAGTTGTTAGCTTTGTTATAGAGGGTATAGACCAACTTACCCTTTCAGGAGGTTATATGATCCGTATTTGCTTAAGTCTGGTAGTGGTTTTTATCGTTTCAACCACATTCTCGCAAGAAACGATTGATTTATACAACGGCTCGGATACCAACATTTCCGACTGGTATTCAAACAGTATTATTCCCATGTTTCAAGCTGCTGTTCCTGAGTGCAAAGTCAATCAGGTAATTACAGGGGGAGGTGCGGGTGGCAATGATCCCATCGTAGACCGTGCCTATGCTGCCTTTAAAACAGGAGATGACCCAAAAGCAGATTACTTTGAACAGTTTGATCCCTTTAGGCCAGTCGGAGCTATGGATGAAGGATTTTGGGTTGAGTTCAGTACTGATAATGTTCCGAATTATGCAAGCATTGTTGACGCTGCTAAAGAAACACCGTTTAATCTTCCCTACCGTGGTTCACAGGTTCTAATTGCTTATGATAAAACCAAAGTCAATGAAGCTGAAGTGCCTCATACCTGGGATGATTTAGTTACTTGGATAAAAGCCAATCCTGGCGAATTCATTTATGGTCGCCCAGATCGTGGTGGCAGTGGTCGCAATTTTGTTGTTCGCGCAGTCCATGAAGCAAATGGACGTGACCCTTCCTTATTTACCGTAGATAACTTTGACACTGCTCTGGCAGCGGAGCGCTTTGCAGGTGCCTGGAAAATCTTAAACGATCTTGCACCCTATCTCTATGACAATGCGAGCTACCCTGCAGGTAACACGCCAACCCTGCAACTCTTGGCTCAGGGTGCCGTATCAATGATTCCAGCATGGTCAGATCAAGCCATTCAGGCAATTAGCCTTGGTGTTTTACCCGAATCTACGGGCCTTGTGCAATTAGAAGACCTACCTCTAGTGGGCGGATATGCAACCTCGACCATTCCTACGAATGCAGCAAACCTTGACTGCTCTTTAAAACTTGCCAACTTTGTTCTAAGCCCTGAAGTTCAAGCTTCTGTCGTCGAAGAAATCGGTGGCTTCCCTGCCATTAATTGGGATTTATTACCCGCCGAACTACAAGAGCGTTTTGCTGACGTTATCACCAATCAAGTTCCTGACTTTCCAGGGGGTGACTGGAACTCAGCTATGAATGACAGCTGGTATGAAAACGTAGCTCCAAACGTAAATCGAAACGAGTAAATTTATTAAAGGTTGGGGCAATGCCCCAACCTTTTTAGTTATGTCAACTTCAACCCTTACAAAAAAAGAGCAAAGCAGAACAAAAAGTAACTGGATTGCTTACTTACTAATCTCAGCGCCATTTTTTCTTATGGTTCTGCTTATTGTTTATCCAGCAAGTCTCTCAATTATTCGCACCTTAAGACCAGAAGTTAATGGTACGAGGCGTTTTGGGCTCGAGAATTATCTAGCTTTTTTTTCAGACCATACGAGCGTCACTAATTTGGTTTTTACCCTCTGGTCAACAGGAGCTATCATTGCTCTACTTTTTATAATCTGCTTACCTATTGCCCTTTATTTGCGTTTTACTGAAAGCAGAATTGCCCACTTTGTGCAAGGTCTAGCCCTATTTCCCCTTTTTGTACCGGGCATAATTCTTGCTTACGCTTTAATTCGTTTTATTGGTCCAAATGGGCTTTTAGAAACGTTTATAGAAGTAACAACTGGCTGGCAAGGTTACCATACGCCTTATCTTAAACCCTCAGGGTCTATTATTGGTCTTGTTTGGGAAGGCATTCCAATTACGGTGCTCGTACTAACGGCTGGTTTAGCGCAAGTACCTGATAATCTCATTGAGGCTGCTAGGGATGTAGGCGCAGGTAGATTGCAAATCTTTTTCCAGATTATCTTGCCGCTCATTGGACGATCCATGTTAATTGCTTTTGCTTTAAATTTCCTTGGCGTCATTGGCGCATTTACGCTGCCCTATCTACTTGGACCTGCTGCACCACAAATGATGGGCCCTTTTATGCAACGAACCTTTTACAATGTACTTAATCCCGATGCTGCTGAAACCCAAGCTGTTATTACATTTTTACTGAGCAGTTTTGTTGGGTTCTTATATGTACGTTCAGCTGTTCGTCAACAGAAAGAAGAAGCATGAGCTTTTTACGCAAACTAGGCAAAGACCCCTTTGGAATATTTATTTTTATTGCTCTTTTTCTATTTATTATTGGTCCAATGATTTCCGTCATCCTTTGGGCTTTTTCTGTACAATGGCGCTACCCATCCCTTTTACCAACGCAGTGGGGATTAAAGTTTTGGTCACAGACATTTAAACGTGCCGACATTTTACAGGCACTCCCTTTAAGTCTTTTCCTATCTTTAATTGTGACGCTTATTTCGGCCGTAATTTGCCTGCCAGCTGCCTATGCATTCGCTCGTTTAAAGTTTCGCGGAAGTCAGTTTTTTTTACTTTCCTTTTTAGCGACCAATGCCTTTCCAAGGTTTGGTTTATATATTACTATCGCGGTTATTTTTCTAAAACTCAATCTCGTTTCAACGGTCCTTGGGGTTGTTTTGATTCAACTTGTCAACACCTTACTCTTTATGATCTGGATTCCCACAGCTGCCTTTAAAGGTGTAGATAAGAGTCTGGAGGAGGCAGCGTTAGATGTAGGTGCTTCTCGCTTTCGCGTCTTTTGGCAAATTACCTTACCTCAGGTAATTCCAGCCATTAGCGCCGCCCTTATGCTCACCTTTGTAGGTACCTTTTATGAAACCCAAGGCGCAATTTTGATTGGATTACCTGGCGTAAGAACCATGCCAGTTCTTATGCTTAGCCTGATAAACAATCAGTTGGTCGTGCAATACGGAGCTATTTTATCGCTGACACTCTGGATACCTTCTTTACTCATGCTCTTTTTTGCAAGGCGTGCCCTTAGTGGTAAATCACTTGCTGCTGGTTTTGGAGTCTGAGGGTGGCATCTCTACAGTTCAACAAGCTGGATAAACATTTTGGCGCAGTAAAGGCCGTTAAAGATCTTAATTTCAAAGTAAATGATGGCGAATTTATTTGCCTACTCGGTCCTTCGGGCTGTGGAAAATCAACAGCCTTAAGAATGATTGCCGGGTTTGAAGAACCGACCTCGGGAGATATCTTAATGGACGGGCAATCCATCATTAGCATGCCTCCCAATAAAAGACCCACAGCCATGGTGTTTCAGAAATATACTCTTTGGCCCCATATGACCGTCTTTAAAAACGTAGCCTTTGGTTTGCAGTTGCGCAAGCTCGAGCGAAAACTGGTTGAAACCAAGGTCATGACTGCGCTCGAGCTGGTCGGTTTAAAAGGGTATGATAAACGTCTGCCAGCCCAACTTTCAGGCGGTCAACAGCAAAGGGTTGCCATTGCCAGAGCGCTTGTCTTAGAGCCAAAAATTATGCTCCTTGATGAACCCTTTAGCAGCCTAGACGCACATCTAAGAGTACGTCTCCGTGAAGAATTAAAAAGTATTCAAAGACAACTGGGTATTACCACCATTTTTGTGACGCACGATCAAGAAGAGGCCTTGAGTTTAGCCGACCGCATTGCCGTCATGAATAGCGGTTGGGTTGAACAGTATGATTCACCCGATGTCATTTACGCTCGGCCAAGCAGTCAGTTTGTTGCTGGGTTTATTGGATCGATGAATTTGTTTGAGGCGCACAATGAAAAGGGAATGCTAAAGCTTGGACATTTCTTCCTAAAAACAAATGATGGCGTAAATGGCTCAGAGGTAAAAATAGCCATAAGACCTGAAGATATGGAAATAGCCGAATCATCTGGTTGGCCAGCTAAAGTAAAACAGGTCATGAATCTTGGACCTTTTTACAGTGTGCTCTTAGAGATTGAAAGTCTGGGAAATCTCAAAGCCATGTTTCCAAAAACGTCACAGGTTAAAGAGGGCGATGTCTTTAGTGTTTTGCCAAATCGTTATCTTGTTTATCATGATGCTGGTGTCGAAGAAATAAGGCTTTAACATTAATCATTAAGTCGAAATAAAATCTAACATGAATCCACACTTGGAGCTCTAGACTTTTATATTGAGGGTTTACCTAGCTCGAGCGGTTATGGCTATTTTAAAAAACCACAAAACCCTAGATAGGTAGGATATGCTACTCAAATACTTTTGAGTACGGAGTTGAGCTATGTCAAAACCCCTGGATTTAGATTTTATTCGTAAGCAATTCCCTCCTTTTTCAAACCCCGACTTTAAAGGTCAAGCTTTTTTTGAAAATGCGGGCGGCTCTTTCGCTTGCAATCAAGTGATTGACCGACTTTGCACTTACTATAAAGAAACCAAGGTTCAACCCTATTATCCTTATGCGGCCTCAAGCAAAGCTGGGCAAGCGATGGATGAAAGCTATACTAGTTTTGCGCATTATCTTAATGTAAAGCCTGATGAAGTATTCTTTGGCCCCTCAACCAGCCAAAACACCTATGTTTTGGCACAAGCCATGCGCGGCTATTTGAAACCAGGCGATGAAATCATTGTCACCAATCAAGATCATGAAGCCAATAGCGGTGCGTGGCGCAGACTTGCCGAGTTTGGCATGGTGGTTAAAGAATGGCAGGTTGAAACCGAAAACGGTCAGCTCCAAACCCAAGGGTTAAAAGCCCTATTAAGTGACAAAACCAAACTTGTCACCTTTCCCCACTGCTCAAATATCGTTGGTGAAATTAATCCTGTTAAAGAATGGGCTAAGCTTGCCCATGAGGTTGGTGCAACCGTCGTAGCTGACGGCGTTTCTTATGCAGGTCACGGCTTTCCAGATATTGTTGACTTAGGCGTAGATATTTACGTTTTTTCTCTGTACAAAACCTATGGGCCACATCAAGGTGCCATGGTTATTAGAGAAGAAATCATGCACAATCTGAAAAATCAGAGCCATTTCTTTAATGATTCTGAAATTCACAAACGCATTATCCCGGCAGGCCCTGACCATGCACAAGTTGCTGCAGCACACGGCGTTAGCCAATATTTTGATGCTGTTTTTGAGCATCATTTTGGCAAAGATGATCAGGAAAACCGAGGTCGAGCAGTTCACAACCTATTTAGGGCAAGTGAAAAAGCCAGGCTCGAGCCGCTCATGAGCTATCTAAAAGACAATACCAAGCTAAGAGTCATTGGCTCGAGCCATTTAGAAAACCGAGCACCCACCATTGCTATTGTTGCCAAAAATGTAAGTTCTCCTGAGCTTGTCAAGCGTTTGGTCAAACACGGCATCATGAGTGGTTATGGGCACTTTTATGCTGCAAGACTGGTTGAGGCAATGGGCATAAAGCTTGAAACTGGCGTAGCTCGCTTTTCATTTGTTCATTACACCAGCGATGCAGACATAAAGCAGTTAATCGAGGCGCTCGAGCAAGAACTATAAGCTATCAATATTCAGATTTATTTATTGACGCAACTGTTTGCTTGATATTGCCTCTTTAACCGCTATTCTATCGAAGGCTGTAAGCTATACATGTCTACAATCTCGCAAATAAAATCATTAATGCCATCAAAACAGTTCTGACTACTACCAGACAAGTTTTGAGCTTCTGAACAAGGCTAGCTAAAATCAATTAATTCCGTTTGCGGCAATGACTTCTTGAACTGATATTTGTCAAAACAAAAAATGACGCTTTCTAACATTCGTCTCTCAGCCCTTTGTACTAAACTATTAGTATGTGGGACGCTGAAGGAAGTCGTGACGGGGAAACCTGTCCAAAATGTAATAGTACAAAAACCATAACGTATCACTATAAAGAGGGATTTACTGAGCTCGAGTGTGAAAACTGTGGGTATTTGTCAGACATGGCCGATATTGATCAGTTAACTCGTTACAGAGGTGAGCTAAAGGAAAAAACTCGAGAAGCTGTCATCCCGTTTAAAAAGCTAAAAGCGTAATATTTTTGTAATCTGGCCCTGCTAAAATTAGCTTGGCTTATACCTTGCTTTGATATAGCTTAAATGGGAATGTACAATAGTTCATTTCCAAAGCTCTAACCGATTATTAAGAATATTAAGCTATACTAAAGCACGTCAAGCCCTCGCAATTTATCCTCAATGCGACGTAAATCTGGTATCAAACCAGATTTAGAAAGGAGAGTACATGGACGTATCAGTCGTGCTTAGTACAGATGAGATAGTAAAGGGGCTTAAACACTACCGAAAGATTGCTAAGCAAGACATTCTGCGAGCGAATGAAACGCAGGACCCTGACCGTTTTAAACTACATGCGGAAACCCGCCGTGATATTTATGCGCTGCTTTCCGAACTGGCCGAAAAAAATGGCCCTCATGACGCAGTCATTCAAGCCCTTGACGAATACAAAAGCCTTCCTTTTGTAACAGGTACAGCAGAAAACGAGTACATTGATGTCAAAGCAAAGGAAAACGCTCTCGAGAATTTTTTCCTAATGATTGGGCTCGAGCCTAAAATTCGCCGAGAGGTAAGAAGCCAGCGTCCTTCTTTAAATTAACGAATCTAAAATTTAATGAGTACACGCTTTAGTGTGCTCATTTTTCATTTAAAACCAAATGTGGATTTGGCAACAATCCACTTTATTAAAAGACTCTGAAATTATTCTTTCACACCCAGCAAATTAGATGACTTCGTATCATCTAAGTATGCGCCTTTTTGTATTTTTAAGCTTACTTATTTTACTTAGACCTGCCCTTGCCCAAACACCTTATCAGGTTCTGCCAGGTGATTCCCTGAGTAAAATTGCCAGGGCTTTTAATGTTTCACTAGATGATTTAATTGCTGCCAATCAGCTCACAAACCCTAATCGTATTGAAGTAGGTCAAACGCTAATTATTCCCACCCTTTTTAACTGGTCTGACCATTTGCCAAGACCTATTCTTTCGCTAAAGCTAAGTCCTAAAGAAGCCACTCAAGGTCAGGTTCAAGTGTTAAGAATTGAGCTCGAGCCTGGCAGCCAGGTTAAGCTAAGTTATCTTGGCAAAGATATACCCGGCTATCAAACGGGTTCTGATTGGTTATTCCTTTTAGCAACCCCTGTTTTACAAGCAGAAGGTCTGGCAAGTTTGCACCTACAAGCCTCTCAAACCGAAACATCTGCTGATTTATTTTTACCCCTAACTGTTGAGCAGGGTAACTACGAACGTGAAAACATCACGCTTTCTGGGGAAACGAGTCAGCTTTTAGACCCTGACATTGTAAACCGAGAACATGCTTTACTAGAAACAAAGTGCTCAATATTTGCGCCAAGTCCCTTGTGGCAAGGCAAATTTCAGTATCCTGTTTCTAAGCCCGAGTTTTCCAGCGCGTTTGGAACCTTGCGTTCTTATAACAATGGCCCAATTAGTGGCTATCACCGAGGTCTTGATTTTAGAGGGCAAACGGGAACGCCTGTATTTGCTGCGGCTTCGGGAACGGTTAGCCTGGCTGAAACGCTCGAGCTTTACGGTAATACCGTC
>JAHEBB010000058.1 GCA_024642575.1 Trueperaceae bacterium
TTACCTGCCAGTAAGCCCCCTGCAAGGGGCATATAAGGAATCACCCCGATGCCCATATCTTTAGCCGCAGGCAGTAGCTCGAGCTCAGGGTAGCGGCAAAGCAAGTTGTACATGGTCTGTTCAGAAATCAGCCCGACTTGCCCACGCTCCCAGGCTGCTATTTGAAATTTCGCCAACCCCCAACCTGGAAAATTACTGCTACCTACATAAAGAATGTCACCTTGATTTATAAAGCGCTCAAAGCTTCCCCAAAACTCTTCTAAACTAATAGTTCGATCAATATGATGTACCTGATATAAGTCAACGTGATCGGTCTGTAACCGTTTTAGCGAATCAGCCAAGTGCTTGCGAATTTTGTAGCTTGAGATGCCTGCTTCTTCGTTAACAGGTGGGTTTGTGCTCATGTTGCCATAAACCTTGGTAGCCAGCACCACTGCCTCACGGCGCCCTTCGCCAAGTGCAAACCATTCACCGATAATTTTTTCGGTAAGCCCGCAGTTTTCTCGACCATAAACATTGGCGGTATCAAAAAAATTGATGCCTAACTCTAGGCATTTGTCCATAATGGCAAACGAATCTTCTTTAGAGGTATAAACCCCAAAGTGCATCGTTCCTAAACAAATGCGGCTTACTTTAAGGTTTGATCGTCCTAAATTTGCGTAGTTCATTCTTATTCACTTTTCCTAACTTCTTCACTTATCCTAATAAGCACTGGGCTTGTTTTTTTCTTATCACCTCATAGCAGTACGATAAAGCACCTTTTTATCTTGGGTTCGACTAGCTCTTTTGGGGTCATTGCCTGATAGGATTACTGCATCTTGACCTTACCTGACAACTCCTGGCGTTCCTGTTTTTGTTTGATTATCTGTCAAAACCTTCTCCTAATGGCTACTCTGATGGGTTTTGCCTGCTGGCTTGAGGGCTCGAGCTTAGTTCAAGTTTAGTCATTTAAGGGGTCGTTCTCTTGACAATAAAATCCTAAAAGCGGTAAGGTTATGTTAAGCTTAACACTTAACACCGATACTTTGTAAAGGCTTAGGGTCATTTTCGAGACCTTGGTTATTTTAGAAAGGAAAGACAGCGCGAATTTGCTTCTTAGCTTATTCAAGGTTTTAGCCTAGCCAACAGCGCTTTTGAAAACCAATGCTATTGCAATTTCGATTTAATTTTCAAGGAGGTTTTAAAGTAAAAAGCTGTAGGAAGTACGAGTCTAAGTTAACCTAAGTCAAGTCTTTAAGGAAAGGGAAAAAATGTTTAAAAAACCTCTAGATAAAGTTGTTTCTCGTCGCACCTTTTTGAAAGCTGCCGCGGGTGGGAGTGCCTTAATGGTATTTGGCATTACTCCTTTAGCAAGCAGAGCGTTTGCGCAAGATGCCAAAGAACTCTCACTGGGTTTAACCTGGGAGGCTGCCTTTAGGCCAACGCAAGACGAGTTTGACAAAAACTTTATGGATAAACACCCTGACATTACTCTTAACAAGCAGTACAACACCTGGGGTGATCATCAGACCATCGTTCCAACGTGGGCAGCAGCAGGAACCCTGCCTGATATTGTTTATGTTCACGGCTCGAGGGGTGCTCCCTGGACAGCTGAAGGTATCATTACAGATATCGATGATCTAGCAAATGGTGACGCCGAGTTTAATGTAAGCGATATTTGGGAAGAGGCACTCAGACTTTACAAACCTCAGGGTGCTATCACTGCCGTACCCTATGATCATGGTCCTATTCTTTTAGGTTATAACAAAGATATTTTTGACGCAGCTGGACATGCCTATCCAGATGGAACCTGGACCATGGAAGATTTTAGAGCTGCTGCCATTGCCCTGACTGACACAGAAAAGGGTATTTGGGGTTGGTCTGGCAACTTCCCTGATAGAAATGCTGGCGGGCAGTTTTTACCCTGGGGTGCTCAGTTTATGAACGAAGAAGAGACTCAGCTAACGCTTGACACCCCTGAAATGCTTACAGCCATTCAATTTTGGGCTGATCTGATTCATGTTGATAAAGTGGCACCTACGACAGCAGATAACCAGGCTTTCCCTTCAGGCCCCTGGCAAGGTGGTGTCGTTGCCATGAGCAATGTTGCGTCATGGGATACACCTACTTTAGCCGAGTTTGCACCTTTTGCCTGGGATGTAGCACCTTGGCCTGCTGGTACCCAAAAAGGGACGGGCTCCTTTGGTAGCGGGTTTGGTATTTGCCACCCTGAAAACCGTGATACCGGTTGGGCTTATCTGCGTGAGTATCTAAACAAAGAAGGCATGGAATTCATGTGGGGTGCTTCAGGTCGTGGTAGCCCTGCTAGACAATCTGCCTATGATTCTTGGCTAAATTCACCTATTGCTCCCGAACACGCTTCTGCTTACCTTGACGCCCTGAAAACTTATGCTATGACAGATCGACCCTTCAGAACGCTAAAAGCCCCCGAGCTGTTAGATATTACGGGCCGTGAAGTCGACCTGATTAAAAACGGAGACAAGTCTGTTGCCGATGCGCTTGCCGCCATGCAAAAAGATGGTCAAGCCCTTTTAGATAGCTAAATTTAAATAGAAGGTGGCTAAATCGTTTAGCCACCTTCTATTTCCGTATTTCAACAAATCTAATAGTTCTGTATTTTAGAAAGTATTTTATGCTTCAACGTTTTACAGGTAAAAAATTATCAAAACGTGAAAAACAAGAAGAACGGGTCTTTTATCTTTTTATTTCTCTTTGGCTAATTGGCTTTCTAGCCTTTACGGGTGGCCCCATGATTGCCTCTTTATTTATTAGCTTTACCAACTGGACTGGGGTTAAATCTATTAGCTTTATTGGCATGGATAATTATCAAACCATGATAACGGATAAGCTTTTCTGGATCACCTTAAAAAACACTGCCTATTATGCTTTTGCCAGTGTTTTCTTTGGTACTGTGGTTGCATTAATTATTGCTATATTACTCAATCAAAATATACCTGGTCGCAATATCTTACGAACCATTTTTTTTATGCCTTCTGTAACGCAGGGCGTTGCTATTGCCATCATGTGGCTCTGGGTACTTAACCCTCAAGTCGGTTTACTTAATTATGGTTTATCGTTTTTAGGTATTAAAGGCCCTGGCTGGGTGACCAGTCAGACCTGGGCTATGCCTGCTTTGGTGGTTATGGCCATCTGGCAAAATGGTCAAGCCATGATTATTTTGTTAGCTGCTCTCCAGGGCGTACCTCGCATGTTTTATGAAGCTGCGAGTTTAGACGGGGCAGGGCAGTGGGCTAAGTTTAGAAATGTAACCATACCTATGATTTCACCCGCACTTTTCTTTGTCATTGTTATCGGGGTTGTTGGTTCTTTTCAGATTTTTACCACCGTTGCCGTTATGACGCGCGGTGGCCCTGGCAGTTCAACTATGGTCTATGTTTACTACCTTTACCAAAACGCCTTTTCCTATTTCAAAATGGGCTACGCCTCAGCTCTAGGTTGGATTCTCTTTATCATTATTGCCGCGCTCACCTGGGTTCAGTTTGCGGCGGGTAGAAGGTGGGTGCATTATGAGTGATGTATCTATAAAAGAGTCTCGGTCTAACCCTGTTAGAACGGAAGCACCCTGGTACAAACGCAAATCATCATTACGAATTTTAGGCATGATTATTACCTTTATTATTATCATTCCTCTCGCTCTCATTTACTTAGCACCCTATATAGGCATGTTATCGACCGCGCTTAAGCAACCTAAGCAGATTTTCCAATATCCCCCTAAAATAATTCCTGACCCTGTTATGTGGAGTAATTTTCCTGAGGGTTGGAGCAAATATGTTCCTTTTAATACCTATTTGTTTAATTCTCTAAAAATTACGCTTAACAATGTCATTGGCAATCTTGTATCTTGTACCCTTGCAGCCTTTGCCTTTGCTCGTTTAAAGGCCAGGGGCAAAAATATTCTATTTGCCCTGGTTTTAGGTACTATGATTTTGCCAAACGAGGTGATTTTGGTGCCTCAATTCCTGTTATTTACCAAGCTTGGTATGAATAATACTCACTGGCCCCTTATGTTACCTGCTTGGTTTGGCTATCCCTTTTTTATCTTTTTGCTTAGACAATTTTTCATGACCCTTCCTAAAGAGCTCGACGAAGCTGCCTTGATTGATGGTGCAAATTGGCTACAAATCCTTTGGAATATTGTTTTGCCTTTATCGAAACCTGCTCTGGCAACCGTTGCTATTTTTTCGTTTGTCGGCAACTGGAACAATTACCTTGGCCCCCTGATTTACTTACGTGATGATAAACTTTTAACCTTGCCCCTGGGTCTAACTCAGTTTCAAGGTCAGTTTGGACAGGTTGCCTATCACTTTATGATGTCAAATGCTGTCCTGATGCTTCTGCCAGTTTTGCTTATTTTCTTTTTAGCTCAGCGCCTCTTTATTGAGGGTATTACGCTTACGGGCACAAAATAAAAGCGTTTGCCCATCTTGAGAAACCTTGCTTAAAGCTTAAATTTTTCTCTTTTACCTTTTTCACCTTAGAACCCTCAACGGATCACGAATGAGCTTATGACCAAAAACCTCCTCCCTGGCGTAGTCTTTCAGCCCTCTGCTCAGCAAACCATGCAACGTGGTATTCATAAGCTGACTAGTCTTATAAGTCCTACCCTTGGCCCTGTTTCACGAACCGTGGCTCATCAGAAACATAATGATATTGAGTTGCTCGATAAGGCTGCTCTTATTGCCAGACGCATGATCGAATTGCCCAATCGCCATGAAAATGTCGGGGCAATGTATTTGAGGCATATGGTTTGGCAGCTTTATGAAGAACATGGTGACGGCACTGCAACGGCAGCTGTCCTTTTTAAAACCCTTTATGATGAAGGTTTGCGCTCACTTACAGCAGGAGCTGATGCCGGGAAATTAAGACATTATTTGGAACAAGCGCTCTTAGTTATGCTCGAGCGCCTGAGCAGCTTGACCAAGCCAATTTGCACCGAAGCTGAACTGCAAGGCATTGCGAGATCAGTCTGCGCCGATGAAAAGCTTGCTAGCTTGCTTGGCACACAACTTAGCATTTTAGGAGAGTTTGGCAAGCTCGAGCTTCGCAACGGTGGCCGTGAGCATGACTGGAGTTTTATTGAAGGAAACTACTGGAAAGGTGGCGTGCTTTCTAAGCGCCAGCTCGAGGGTCTCCCAGATGCTCGTATTGAACTCGAAGATGTAGGCATTTTGGCCACGGACTTTGATCTTGATGACCCACGTAGCTTACCGCCCATCTTAAAACTTGCCCTTGCCAAAGGGTTTAGCAAACTTGTAATCGTAGCAAAAACCGCATCAGAATCGGTTATCAGCTTTATAAAATCCCCTCAGCTTTTAGCTCAGATAGAAGTCATTCTGGTAAAACAGGAAGGGTTTAGTCAGGCCGAAACGAGTGCTAATCAACAAGATCTATGTGCGCTCTTGGGCGGCTATCCTGTCGTATCCCTTGGCGCAAAAACGCTACCCAAAGTACGCAGCGATGATTTTGGCAGTGCAAGGCTTGTATGGGCCGATCAGCATCATGCTGGTTTTATTGGCGCTAAAGGTGACCCTGTTGCGCTTGCTAGTCATGTGGAAAGTTTAAAAACAGCTTTCCATGCTAGTAGTGACGCTAAGGCACGTAAAATCTTACGCCAGCGCCTAAACAACCTAATGGGGGGAGCCATTACCCTGTGGCTAGGGGGCGCAAGCAAACGTGAAATGGAACAAGCTAAAGAAAGTGCCCAGCAAACAGAAGCTAGCCTTCGGAGTGCGCTAGAGCAAGGGGTCATCGTCGGGGCGGGCACAGCCTTCTTAGCGTGCCGAGCTTTGCTTTGTGCCAAAGCCCAAGACTGTCTAAGTTTTGAGGAGCAGCAAAGTTACAAAATTCTGTTAAAAGCAATTGAAAGCCCGCTACGTACCATGCTTGAAAATGCAGGGCTCGAGCCTGCCGAGGTTATAGAAAAGCTTAAATATGCCAAAGAAAATACAGGTTTTGATATTCGTACCCAAACCTATGTAAATGTTTATGTCTCTGGCTTGCTAGACGTTGCCAATGTACAAAAAGCCGCCCTCCGCTACGCAGTAAAAAGTGCTGCTCTGGCTTTAACCATTGAAGCGGTTGTTTTCAAAAAGAATCCTGAGCGAAGGGTTAATCCCTAAAGGGCAAAGATGACAGAGGCCTTTGAACATACTGACATGGTTTATGCCCTTGCCCAAAAGGGTAAGGTTATCTATGCAGCAAAAGCCTCTGGTCTTTACCAGTCAGATGATGGCGGTAAAACCTGGCATAATGCTTTAGCCTCTTTAGGTCTAGATGAGCTTGCCGTAACAGATATTCTTTGCTTTGATCATCACATTTTGGCTACTACCGCAGGCGGAATCCTTAGCTCAGCAAACGGTAAAGAATGGCAAGCTATAGCCTTTCGTAAGCCTTTACCCACCCTTTCTGCCCTTGCCGCTTCGACTTATTTCTCACAGAACAAAACCCTGTTTGCTGCAAGTCTGGAAGATGGTTTGTTCCGCTCCGAAGACGCAGGCAAAACCTGGACTGCCTGGAATCTTGGACTGTTTGATCTACGGGTGCTTTCTCTTAATGTAAATGCGCATGACGAGATTTACGTCGGTACGGAGACGGGGCTTTATCTGAGTAAAACCTCTGGGCGTTCGTGGCAAGCTCTCAGTTTACCTTTTTCTACTGACGCGATTTTAAGCCTCTTAAGTTTAGATGACCGTCTTTATGTTGGCACAGAACATCAGGGGCTTTATTGCTATAGGAATACTGTTTGGGAAAAGCTCGAGCCGCCCAAAGGTGCTATAAACAAACTCATTGTCTTAAAAAATCATGAGCTTATGGTTTTAATTAATGACGCCCTTTATCTTTTTAAAGACAGTTCTTTTAAAGCTTGGAAAGATATCTCAGGTATCTCAAGTATCACCTTAGTAGACAATCACGAGATTTTACTTGGTTTTGGTCAGGGTGACGTCAAACGGGAAAAGCTATGAGAGGTTTTCAGCTTCTTAAAGGTTTTGTCCTTTTGAGTTTCATTTTTAGCATCGGACTTGCTCAAGAAAGTTTTCAAGATGTCAGTGAAACCGCAGGTATTACAGCAAAACATCTGGGAAGCTGGGATGAAACCTATCTCAACAAGAACTTCAATGCTGGCTATTTAGCCATGGGGCAAGCCTGGGGAGATTACGACAATGACGGCTGGCTTGACCTTTATGTTACAGGGGGTCAAACTGAGAGTGTCTTATACAAAAATAATCAGGATGGTAGCTTTAGCGTTTCTGAGGTTTCTACAGATGTATCGCTGCCTGATGCCTGGACAGGAGGCGCAAGCTGGGCAGATTACAACAATGACGGCTGGCTTGACCTTTATGTCTTAGTGCATGGTGCCAACGTGCTCTTTCAAAACCAGGAGGGCAAGGGCTTTAAAGATGTCACCAGATTGGCCGGCGTAGGAGATAAGGGCAAGGGTACAACAGCGACTTGGGGCGACTATGATCAAGATGGTTATTTAGACCTTTATGTTACCAATTGGTCTTGCTTTCCTGAGTGCCAAGATTTAGATAGCGATTTAGCCAGCGATCGTCTGTTTCATAACAATGGGGATGGCAGCTTTGAAGATGTCACGGATTCTCTTGCCCTTTCCCTTAACCGCGACACCTTACGCGCTTCTGGCTTTTCTGCCAGTTTTATAGACTTTGATAATGATGGCGATCTTGACCTTTATGTTGTAAATGACCGCGCCAAAAACCCTATAGGAAACGTTTTGTGGCGTAATGACGGACGTCACTGCCCCGTTTGGTGCTGGTCAAATATTTCTAAACAATCAGGTGCCAATGATTTTAAATACAGCATGGGCCTAGCCGTAGGGGACTATGACAACGATCTCGACCCTGATTTTTATGTCACCGATATGGTCAACCCTAATAGTCTTTTTCAAAATCAGGGCAAAAGATTTATCGATGTTGCCAAAAATGCAGGGGTTGCTCTAGGTATCAGTGACGCTCTGGGTTGGGGAACCGCCTTTTTTGACTACAACAATGACGGCTGGCTTGACCTCTTTGTGGGAACCACAAAAATGATTGAAAAAGTGGCAGACCATAGCGAAGGTATGCTTTTCCCTTACAGAAATTTTCTCTTTACCAATACCAGTTTCGGGCAATTTAGCGACAGTACACCCCCTAGCTGGCTAAACGCCCCTGCTGCCACTTTAGGCATTGCTTATGCTGATTATGACAAAGATGGGTTTGTAGACTTTGTGCAAGGAAATTGGAATGAAGGCTACAAGCTCTATCATAATCAGGGTGTTTCAGGTGCAGTCAATAACTGGCTCACGCTCGAGCTACGCGGAGCAGGTCGGGTCAACCGAGACGCGATTGGTTCAAAAGCCTTTCTTCATTTAAGTGATGGCAGAACGCTGATGCAAAGTGTTTATACCGGCTCGAGCCTGGGTTCGGGCAATCAACTGGCTCTACATTTTGGCTTAGGTTCGGCAACGATTAATCAGATTGAGATTATCTGGCCCGATGGTCGTAAAGAAGCGTTTGCTGATAGCCCCATAAATCAATATTTAACCCTAACCTATGAGCCTGAAGTCCCAGCGTATAAAAATGTGAGCCAGGCAGCTGGTATCAACGCAAGCCATAAAGGAAGCTGGGACATGTTTAGTAAACATTTCAAAACAGGCTATCTTGGTATCGGGCAAGCCTGGGGAGATTATGACAACGATGGTTGGGTTGATCTTTACGTGACTGGCAATCAAGCACCAAGTACGCTTTATCGTAATAACGGCAACGGTAGTTTTAGTATCTCTCCATTTTCACAGTCCCTAAGCTTAAACGACCGTCAAACGGGTGGGGCAGTCTGGGCAGATTACGATAATGATGGGTACAAAGACCTTTACGTTCTGGCAAATGGCGAAAATGCCCTTTTCCATAATGATGCTGGGCTAGGTTTTAGCAATGTCACTGAAACCGCAGGCGTAGGTGATAAGGGAAAAGGGATGACGGCAACCTGGGGTGATTATGATGGTGATAGCTTTCTGGACCTTTATGTCGTGAACTGGGCCTGCTACCCCGAATGTGGCAAGCCTTCAGAGTTTAGCCGTTCGAGAGATCGTCTTTATCATAATAATGGCGATGGCAGCTTTACCGATGCCAGTCATCTGCTCGTTCAGCCCAAGCTTTTAGGTTCTGGTTTTACGGCAAGCTTTACTGATTTTGACTTAGATGGTGACATGGATCTTTATGTCGTTAACGATTCACTTATTAATAATATTGGCAATGTACTTTTTCGCAATGATGGACCAGATCCAACAGGTAAATGCGGAGGCTGGTGCTGGACAGATGCCTCTGCAGAAACGGGTGCTGGACTGATCATAGAAGGTATGGGCTTAGCGATTGCTGACTATGATAATGATCTGGATTTAGATATGTACTTTTCTAATATGGTTAATGCGCATGCGCTTTTAACCAATGAAGGGAATCATTTTAGGGATACAGCACGTGCTGCCGGTGTTGAAGTTGGCCCAAGCCCTGCGGTGGGCTGGGGAAACATTTTTATCGATTATGATAATGACGGCTGGCAAGACCTGATTTTGGCTACGACTGAGTTCGTCCAACATTCGCTGGCAAGAGCGCCTGAAGGCATGGTATTTCCTTACCCAAATCAGCTTTTTCATAATGATCAAAACGGAAGTTTTACAAATCTTACGCCCGATACCTGGGTTGACAACCCAGACCCCAGCATGGGCATTGCTTACGCTGATTATGATCAAGATGGCTGGGTTGATTTTGTAGTGGGCAATTTTAATCAGGGTTACGCACTACATCACAATGAAGGCGTTTTGGGAAAAGGTAACAACTGGCTAAGTATAAAGCTTAGTGGCGGTGCTGATATAAACCGAGATGCAATTGGCGCAAGGGTTTATTTGACGACCAGTGACGGTCAAACCCAAATGCAAGAAGTTATTACAGGCGGGAGCCTTGGTGCAGGTAATGATACAAACTTGCATTTTGGCCTAGGAACAGCAACTGCTAGGAGTGCCGAGGTTGTCTGGCCTAATGGTCTTAAAGAGCAGTTTAATAATTTGCCGCAAAATCAGTTTTGGACGGTGCACTATCATGCTAACTAATAGCTCTAAAAAGGGGTTTAGGTGTTGGCTCGAGCCTCTTAACAGCTCTCAACCCCTTTTCCTACTGACTCAGGAAATTGCTCTATCTTTTAACCAATTACTGCCCCTAGCCGTTTTAGGGAAACGAGGATTCTAGATGATTTTGAAGCGTATTTTAGTTTTTACCCTATTTTTCTTTAGCCTTGCTATAGCACAAAGTAATACTGACGCGCTTGTCGAAGAGCGTCTTAAAACCATCCCCCTACCTGACCCCACCATTTACAACGGTCAAACTGATGCTTTTGCGGCTGCTATTAGCGCAGCTTACTGTGACAAGGCCAGGAGTGATAATCTTTATTTGGGGAAAAATGGCTGGATTTTCACTCGCAAACGTGAAATTGACTTTGGTCGTGAGAACCTTAGTATTTATGACCTTAACTATGACGAAATTGTTTTTTGGCTAACTGAGTACCGTAAAGCTTTGGAAAGTGTTGGCTTTGAAGATGAAGTCATGATGATTGTGCCCTCCAAAGCGCTGCTTGGAGAAGCCTATTTAACCGACGAGCTAAAACAAGTCTTGCTCGAGCAAAACACTGAGGCCGATTACTACACGATGCGGCAGGCCTACTTAGACGCTGGCTTTAAAAATGTACCCGATTTACTCCAAACGGCCCGAAATACATCTGCCGATGGCGTTTACCCTCATTTTCCTATTGACCATCATTTCACAACGCATAGTGCCTACTATTGGGCAGGCGAGGCTGCCAAAGCTATCTTAAATGAAGATGCTTATATGTCCTTGTCTAAAACCCCAGTCGAGCTTCACCTAACTGACAGGAAATGGGAAGTTATAGGTTGGGAACATATGCGGCAGGTCTGGGAAAACTGCCAGATTGACTACCCCAAGGTTTACATGCCTTACTATGACCTTGATTATGGTGAGGCTACTCCAGGCTTATTGGAAGATGTAAAACCAGAAATCGTTGTAACAGGTAATAGCAATATTGGCTTTGAGTTTAACCGACCTGGTAGCGCAGGTGAAGATGTCACGCCGGGTACAGGCACGTCTGACTTTTTAGCACATCTGACACAGTTACACGTTCTTAAATATGGTGTCTTTAGTCTCGCAAATTCTGCGATTGAGCAGTATTTGCGAACTGATTTTCTAAATGAAGCACCGCCTAGTTTTTTGGTGCAATATTTAGAAGCGCATGTTTACCCTTACCCGCCCTATAATTACCGCGCTTTACCTGCCCTCACCTATGGTAAATGTGAAAAGCCAGTTTTTGAGGGAACACTAAAGCGCTCCGATTTATGGGTGCTTAATGTGCCTACCTTAGACCTAGCTGAGGATAGTGCAAATTATTATCTCTGGCTCGAGCTACCCGAACCCGCTGCCAAACATACTCAGTGGGCTTTAGATGAATCCTACTCGAGCGGTAAATCAAATACGGTCAGGTTCTCGACCGATGATCGCTTTATGAATTTCCCTACCAGTTTTGGATTGCAACTTTTACCTGAGCAAGGTGCTTTAGAGCGTGTTCGTGTCACGGTTGAAGGTGGTTGGAAAGGCAAAAGCATTGCTGTTAGTCTGTGTGATATTCATCAGGTTCAAGCAGCTTACAAAGCTTTAGAACGTTAAGAAACTCGTGCTGTAAGCACTTATGGAGGTTTTATGATGGCAAGAAAGCGGCAACAGGTTCTCGTTTTGTATCTGGCAAATTCGGCTTTAGATAGTGGCGTGAAAGGATGGACAAGTTACGACGGAACAGGTAAAAAAAATTATACGACGGGTGATAGTTTAGAAGCGCCTTACAAAACAGGTCTGGATGCTCTCTTAGATGGTTGGCGTGTGATTCAGTTTCCTCAGCTTATTCCGCCTTATCCTGGTGAAGAGTACAGTACCTCATTTATGAAATATGAATACATTTTTGAAAAAATCGTAGAGATCGACTAAACAACTGCGTACATCAAAAGGAGAAAAAAATGATCGACAAAAAATATTTACTCAGTTCTAAACAAATGGCAGAGTTTGTAGCTAGGGGCTTCTTGCGCTTTGATGAGCTAGTACCCACCGAACTCAACCAAAAAATTATGGCCGAAATTGATGCTGGAGGTATCAAAGGAGAAACCGCAGGCACGCCTTTGTCACAGTGTTATAAGGGCTCGAGCATTCGTACCCTTCTTGACATGCCCGAGATTCAAGGCATGATTCAAAGCTTGGTTGGGGAAAACCCTCTGTTTGACCATGACGCGATTCATGTGCGTGAACCTAATCAAGGCGCAGCGCAGGGCATGCACGCCGATTCGATCATTGACACCCGTATGGACTTCGATATTCAAATCATGTACTTCCCGCATGACATTCCTCTGGAAATGGGCGGTACCCTGCTTTTACCCGGAAGTCAGTACCGTAAGGTCAATGAAATGGATATTGCCCGTTATCAAAATTTCCTTGGGCAGATTCCAATGGTTTGTAAAGCGGGTAGCATTTTGATTTTGCATCATGGCATCTGGCATTGTGGGCGGCAAAACCAAACCAATCAGCGCCGTTATATGTTTAAGGTTCGCTTAAACCCTCAAGTGCGCCAGCTTCGCCTTTGGAATACCGATGACCTGGAAACTGCCAAAGGTGCTAGAGAAATTTTTGCAGGACAAAAAGATGAAAATGATATTCAGTACATTTTGAGCAAATCCGAACCCTGGTTTGAAGATGCAAGTGGCCGCCTTGAAATTGTCAACCGCATCAAACAATGGCGTTTTTTAACGGGCGATGATAGCTTTGATGTGCATTACTGGCTATCACGTTTAGAAAATAGACCTAGCGTCAGTCAAAGTGCCTAACTTAGGCCCTCATTTGGCAACAATTTAAGCTTACTGGACGAGCAAGGACGGTAAAACCCTTGTTCGTCTGTTTTTTGGATTTGGAGTAACTCTTATGACGTATCAACCTACCTATGCATCGGTTCAGACACATCCTATTCCAGAATGGTTTCAAAACGCTAAACTTGGCATCTTTATTCACTGGGGTCTTTACTCAGTCCCAGGCTGGGCATCCGTTGGCAATGACCTGGGCGAGGTCTTAAAAAATGGCGGTTGGAAAGACTGGTTTAAACATAATGCCTACGCCGAGTGGTACATGAATACTTACCAGATAGAGGGAAGTCCGGCACAACTGCATCATAAAGGGACTTACGGCAAAGATTTTGACTATAAAGATTTTGCACCCATGTTTAATAAGGCAACGGAAACCTGGAATCCAAATGCCTGGGCAGACCTTTTCAAAAAAGTCAATGCGCGTTATGTGGTGCTGACGACCAAGCACCATGATGGTTTTTTGCTATGGAACAGTAAGCATAAGAATCCCTTTATCAAAAACTACTATTCCGAACGGGATTTGCCGGGCGAGCTTGCTGAAGCTGTTCGTAAGCGGGGCATGACTATGGCGCTTTATTATTCGGGGGGTTTAGACTGGACCTTTAATCCTAAAGTCATTGAAGATATTGCCGATATCCCGTTAACCGTGCCGCAAATGCCTGAATATGTAGACTATGCTAATAATCACTGGCGAGAACTCATTGAGCGCTATCAAACGGCTATTTTATGGAATGACATTGCCTATCCCAAAAACACTAATGTCAATGAGCTTTTTGCCGATTACTACAATCAAATGCCTGAAGGTGTCGTCAATAACCGTTTTGGGCAAACCTTTAAAATTGTAGATGGTCATCAAGTGTGTGATAATCACTTTGATTTTGAGACACCTGAATATGCCTCTTTCAGTAAAATAAAGCCAAACAAATGGGAATCCTGTCGTGGTGTTGGCGCGTCTTTTGGCTATAATCAGGTCGAAGGCCCAGAGCATTATTTATCTGAAAAAGACTTAATTCATTCCTTTGTCGATATTGTGAGTAAAAATGGCAATTTGCTCTTAAATATTGGACCAATGGCGGATGGCACGATTCCTGATTTGCAGCTCGAGCGGCTTACCGCTTTAGGTGACTGGCTAGATACCAATGGTGACGCCATTTTTGATACTCGCCCCTGGCAACGTGCTGGAGGCAAAACCAGTGAAGGTTTAGAGATTCGCTTTACGCAAAAAAATAATGCGCTTTATGCCACCGTCTTAGGTCAGCCACAAACGGTAATAACTATTGAAGATCTATCGATAGCGCCTTCTAGTACCATTCAGCTTTTGGGCAATGAGGCGCAACTTCAATGGCAGCAAAAAGGCAATGGAATTGAGATAGGCTTGCCCACAAATTTAAAAGCTTCTGTTGCGCACTCCTTTAAAATTAATCTCTAGGAATAATCCCCGAAGGCGTTTAAAGCTTCGGGGATTATTCCCGTCTACAACAGAATTTCTCTTAGTACGCCCAAGAAGGTTCGAACTCTTGTCCTTCTGATCCATAGAGGATTTTAAAAGCCCTATTAGGGTTTTGTAGGATCATTTCCTTAAGACTAGCCAATAGTAATTAGACTTGTAAGCTCTTTTCTTTACTTAAACTCAAAATAAGCTCTGTGTTCAGAACCATCCGCTAGACTAAGTTGAAGTTCTCGGCAAGTCTTTTTCCAGGCTTTATTGGTCTTCCACTCGATTTTGTACCTTCCATCATCTTCTACTTCAAGTTTATTGGTGATTGGCTGTGAAGGTCCAATAAGGCTAAAATCTACGCAGCTTATTTGGGTAGATACAACAGAAGTAATAACATCAGGGCTTGGTTTTCCTGCCAGTTTAAACTTAATAGGAATATTCGAGCCTGCTTTGTTTTTGTTTATGGCAGGGGGATTTTCGATTGGTTTAAAAAAGCCACTAAATTCAAATGAATCTGTAACGGTATAGGTCGCTGTCAGGGTAGAGGCTGTATTGCTTGCTAAATCTACAGCGTCACTACAGCTAGCTGTTATTACACCTGTAGAACCCACAACTACACTAAGAACTGCCTCGGCTGCAACTCCTGAAAGCACATCAGCAGTTTGACAGGATGGGGAGGGTGCTGCAGTATAGCTAGCGCCATTAGTAACCCCTATTAAACTGACAACAGGTGGGGTTTTATCCAGTTTAATCAGGACGGAATCGCTCGAAAAACCACCTGCGCTACTTGCCTGACAGGTAAATGTGGTTCCTGGCGTCTCCGTTAAAACCGAAACTGATTCACAGCCAGACGTAGAAACCGCGGATTCATCATCGGCAACGCCCCAACTTAAAGTAACATCAGAGATATACCATTCATTTGCCCCTAAGGTTCCAGACACGCTCGAGCTAATCACAGGTGGCGTGGTGTCTGCAGGTGGCATAACTTGATAAGTCGCGGTGGTTGAGACAGTATTGCCAGCATTGTCTTCGCCGCCTTCACAAAAAACATGAAAAATGCCTGACCCATCACCCGGGTTAGTACTATCAGGCACTACAGTAAGAGTAGCTTGAGTGGCTACTCCAGATGTAACATCTGTTGTGCTACAAGAAACGACAGGTTCATTATCGAGTTCAAAACTGTCGCCATCATTAAACCCAAGAATGCTAACAGTAGGAGGTGTACTGTCTTTTTTCAGGCTAATTTGCTCGGAGGCAGCTCCCCCCAGACTACTTGCCTCGCAACTGAAGGTTTCGCCATTTGGAGAGAGACTGATATCCGTATCAACATTCAAAGCCTGAGCTTGGCAACCTGAGATAATGGTCAAGGACGACTCTAGGTCAGTAACTAACCAACTTAGTTCAAGATCGCTTTTATACCAGTCATTATTGCCTAATATGCCTGTCACTTGCGCGGTAATGATGGGGGCTGAATTATCAACTAGCAAATCAAAAATGTAGGCAGAACCAGAGGATACACCATTGTCGTCATCCTGGTAAGAACTGGCAATAATAGCATTTTGGCTAAGCGCAAGAGAGTAGCCGAATTGATCAGCATTGGCAATGTCTAATGGACTTAGCTTACTGGCAAATAGCCAATCTTGCCCATTTTTCTCATAGCTATAAACGGCACCCGTACTCTGGCTCGAGCCTGAAACCAAAGTATCAGCATTAAGACCTCCGATAAACATACTGTTGCCTTTTGCTACCACCGAAAAGCCAAACTGATCATTTTGGGCACCATCAACCGCTAAAAGCTTTACCCGCTCTGCCCACGAAGAAACTGAACGCTCGAAAATATAGGCCGAACCTGAGCTTATACCCAAATCGTCATGATGTCTGGCACCAACAATCAGAGTATCTCCGCTTAGTGAAAGCGCGTCACCAAAAGCGTCACCAGCAGTTTGATCACTGGCCATGAGTTCTGCCTCTTGCAACCATCCCCCAGCTTGTTTACTAAAAACCAGAGCGGCACCATAGGTTCCATTAGCCCCAACGACAGCAGTATCACCGTCAATAGCTACGGCTTGACCTATACCACTTATACCTGAAGTATTCGAGGCCAGAAGTTCAGCTTCTTGGGTCCAGCTCCCAGAACTATTTTCAAAAATGTAGGCCGTACCACTGGCTAGACCCGAGGTACCCGTAACTGTTTGATTAGCACCGACAATTAAAGTAGTGTCGTCTATGGCAAGAGAGGCACCAAAAGCCTTCCAGCGATAAGAAGTACTTGGCGCTAAAATCGTTTGCTCTGTCCAGTTTGAACCAGCGCGAGTAAAAACATAAACCGCACCCGAATTGACATTGGCATTTAGGAAATTTTGGGGTGCGCTAACAAAAATGGTATCTCCAACAATCGCGACTGCTGAGCCAAAATTATCCGCAGAGGTACCATCCGAGGCTAGCAGTTTGGCTTCTTGGCTCCAGCTTCCAGCAACCTTCCTATAAACATAGGCAGAACCCGAATTCGTACCCCTATCATCATCTCTCCAAGAACCAATAACCGCCGTGTCACCCTCCATAGCAACCGAGTAACCAAAGCCGTCACTGGCTGCACCGTCACTGGCTAAGAGTTTTGCAGCTTCGGTAGTTTGAATTGCTGTCATAGTAATCGGAGTATCTACATCAAGAGGCTCACTCATTTTTTGATTACAGGCAAGTAGACCTAAAAGCACAGCTATGCCGAGACCTAAGCCTCGATATTTCATTTGCTTCATTCCTCAGCCACCCAATCAAACCAACCTTCATGAGGACCAGGAAATAAACCATAGTTCACATTGGACTGACAGTGAGAGGCAACTCTTAGGGTAAAAGGTGCACCCTTGGTCACAATAGCAACAGGTATAGCTCTTGGATTCTCGATAGGGAAACGCTCATCTGTAGGGTCAAAACCTTCAAAGTTTTGGAAAGGGAAAGCACCCCCAATAATGGGATAATCTAGTGTTGTCATGAAAATCGCATTGCCATTTTCATCACTCCAGAACCCATTGCTCAGTCCGACTTTGGCATTGCCGGGGCCTGTAAAGCTTAAAGCTTCATCAAGTTCAGAGCTTGGAATAAGTGGCGTACCATCAATTCCCAAAATAGGATTGCCACCATAGTCATTGCCAAAAGTGTCTTTACCTTTTAAACGTAACCACATGGTGTAATAGTTATTGGGTTTAACCCCACTCATTTCTATGCTTACCACCGATTGGCTACCTGTTTGTTCAATACTCAAACTTGCTTTTGCTTCAGGCCAATCATAAGGTGAATAAGGATAATCAGCCCCTTGATCTTGACACTCTATGGCAACACTTTGTCCTGTAGGCATTTTTTCTTCTATGGGGATACGGTTGAACTCGGCTGTCCAGACCTTTTGGTCATTATCCAATGCTATGGTTTGTGTTTGGGTAGAGATAAATTCATCTGCATAAGTAGGAGAACTAACTGAGATATTATTTCCTTCGCTTGGTTCGCGGGCAAAACCCAGGCTTAAACTTAAAAGACTAATAAGGATAATGGCGTAACGAATCATAAGAACTCCTGTTCTTTAAAAAAACTTAAGGTGTAAAGGTTTGTATACGCTTATGTTTGGCTTTGCCTGAAAAGTAAAGCCAAACGGCAATGAATGTGGGTACTATCACGAGAAGGTTGTAGACAAAATGCAGCTCGAGCCTGGGGAAAAACAATTCAAGTAAACTTCGCTGTTTTACGGCATTAAAGAGGTACCAGCCTGTCAGGTATTGAACCTGTAAAAACACATGCTCGAGCCAGTGCCAGGTTTGCATAATGAGAGCAATCAGCCACCAAGTTCTGGCAACGCCTTTGCCTTTAAAACCATAAGCC
>JAHEBB010000418.1 GCA_024642575.1 Trueperaceae bacterium
GGAGATTTGAGTTAAGATGAATGGTGTTTTAGACAATGGTCCCTTCTACCACGGGACAAAAGCGAATTTGCAGCTTGGCGATTTGCTAACAGCAGGGTTCGAGTCAAATTACAAGCCCGAAGTTATTATGAATCACATTTATTTCACAGCCTTGACGAATGGGGCTGGACTTGCCGCGGCCTTAGCCCAAGGTAACGGACGCGAACGTGTTTACATCGTTGAGCCTACTGGAACTTTCGAAAATGACCCCAACGTCACCGACAAAAAATTTCCAGGGAATCCGACCCGTTCCTATCGCAGCAAAGCACCGCTAAAAATCGTTGGTGAAGTTACTGATTGGCTGAGGCAAACTCCTGAGGAACTTCAAAAATGGCGTGAACGATTAGCAACTATCACAGGGGACATCATTAATTAATTTTTGAAGTGGCAATCCTCTTACCAATAGGGGACTAAACAGTTATGTACTGAAGGTGCATAGATTCATGATGCACTAGTTTGGCGTAATGGTCTTCCTAAAACTTTTGTTAAACCTTTTCGTCAGAGGCTTTGTTCAACTGCAAGTTCAGTGAATTAGGTTCGCCACCAAATTCAAGCTCGAGGCAGAGCATCGGGAAATTTGACCCAGAGTGATTAAATGTTAGGCATTTAAAAACCATTGACTTCAGTTAGGGAAATCATGATGCTTGGAAAAAATGCCTTTTATAGGTGCTATGTTTGAAATCTTGACGAACGAAGGGCGATTTTTTATGCGTGCTGGATGACAACAACATTTTGCGCTTGAGGACCTTTTTTACCGGCTTCAACATCAAACTCAACGATGTCGCCTTCGTTGAGTGAACGTTAACCGTCAGCACTGATGGCGGAAAAGTGACAAAAAACATCCTGTCCGCTATCTTGGGCTATGAAACCATAGCCTTTTTCGCTGTTAAACCACTTGACTGTACCTGTTGCCATAAACTTACCTTTCTTGGGCGCAAACCTGGCAAAGCTCGAGCCCGCTCAAATCTTCGAGCCTAAGCTCGAGCCACATAAATAATTGCCTTTACGTAACAGTTTTACTTTAAAGCATCGAAACTAAAATCTCAAGTTTGACGTTTTCGCATGGTTTTTTCAAACGCCATCGTCATAAAATTCAGGTTTGCTTTAGGCAAAAAAATTTATCGTCCTCCAATCTTGTTTTGATTTAGACATTATCTTGATTGCTAGCATTCTACGAACCTTACATAAGCCAAATCAGCACCTTGCTATCCTCTAAATATGGATAGTTTTGCCGTTCGTGAACTGGGTCTTATGGATTACAAAGAGGCCTGGCAAATTCAACTTGATACCCATGCAGGGGTAGTCAGTGGCGACCTCCCCACTACTTTGTTACTGGTTGAACACCCTGCCGTGATTACTTTTGGCAAAAAAGGGGGCAGAGAAAATCTGTTGGTAAAAGAAGATTTTTTGTTAGAGAAAGGCTTTGCACTTTATGACATCGAGCGTGGCGGTGATATTACGTACCACGGGCCAGGACAGTTAGTGGGTTACCCCATTTTTAAGGTCGGCAGGAATGTTCAGTGGTACTTACGCACGCTCGAGCAGGTCATGATTGACACTTTAGCCGAGTACGGATTTGCCAGTGAAGGCAGCCCTGGTTACGCAGGGGTTTGGGTTAAGGGGGAAAAAATTGTGTCGATTGGCGTTGCCATCAAGCGCAATGTCTCCTTTCACGGCTTTGCCTTTAATGTAAGCACCAACCTAGCGCATTTTAATTACATTGTGCCTTGTGGTCTGGTAGGTAAGCAGATGACCAGTCTGAGCAAATTGCTAAATAAACCTGCTAGCTTGGATGAAATCAAACCAAAACTCTTGGCTCACATGGACAAGCATTTTTCAAATACAGAGCTTAAGACGTTAAGCTCGAGCCTTTAAGCCAACATCCTCGAAAGGCTGATTACCGTTTTTTCCCCCTTTTTCACCTAAACTAAAGCTAATGATTGACTTAAAAGACATCAAATATGTAAAACATGGCATCCAGCGTAAAGAAGGGGATAATGCGCCTAGAGAGCGCAAGCCTGATTGGCTAAAAGTTCGGCTGCCAAGCGGTGAAAACTACGCAAAAGTCAAAAAATCTGTTAAAGAAAATCGGCTAAGTACCGTTTGCGAAGAAGCCATGTGCCCCAATATGGGGGAATGCTGGGATGCAGGCACCGCAACCATCATGTTAATGGGGGCTATCTGCACAAGGGCATGCAAATTTTGTGCGGTTTCAACAGGTAATCCCAAAGGCTGGCTTGACCTTGATGAGCCTCGTCTGGCCGCCGAATCCGTAAAATTAATGGGTCTGAACTACGTAGTGCTCACCTCGGTTGACCGTGATGACCTGCCTGATGGCGGCGCAAGTCACTACGCTGCCTGCATTCGCAAAATTAAAGAGCTTAATCCAAACACCGCAGTAGAGGCGCTTACCCCTGATTTTCAGGGCAATTTTGAGGCGGTTCAGAAAGTACTAGATTCAGGCATTGAAGTCTATGCACAAAATATCGAAACCGTTCGCCGCCTTACGCACCCTGTACGTGACCTTCGAGCAAGTTATGAGCAAACGTTAAGCGTGCTTGCTTATGCTAAAAAGGCAAAACCCGAGGTTTTAACCAAAACCAGCCTGATGCTAGGACTAGGCGAAACTGAAGCGGAAATTAAAGAAACCTTTCATGACCTTAGAGCGATTGGGGTAGACATTGTGACAATGGGTCAGTATTTAAGACCAACCCCTGCTCACTTGCCAGTAGAGCGTTATGTGACTCCCGAAGAATTTAAAACCTACCGAAACTGGGGGCTCGAGCTTGGTTTTCTAGAAGTTGTTTCAGGCCCTTTGGTTAGAAGCAGTTACCGTGCGGAACGCGCATTAGAGAAAAACAATGTGGGGCTTTAGCTAGATTTAGATTTTAGTTATACCAAGCTAAAAGAATAATGTCATAAAACTAGATCTGTCAGAGCTCACTCCCCCAGGTCGGAATCATAAAGTCTTACGACATTTATGATTCAGCTAAATGTTACTTTGCGTAAAGGTTTTTAGGGGCAATGGGAAAGCTTAATACCGAACTCTTTATGACTTTATCCCGACGTTTATACTCAGCCTCGAGCTGAAACTCCCCAAAAGCAAGGGTTTCAAGATAGTTTAGGGGCGTATTTTCTACTATAGATATATCATTACACTCTGGGTCAGCTACACCCTCTTTTTGGCAACTAAACTTTGCCAAAGGCACAAATCCCGTTTTAGGTTTAAGATAATCTGCCACTAGGTAAGGGGTTACGCCTTCTGGCGTCAAAATGGGTGGATTAGTAATACTTAAACGACCCACTAAAGGAAGGACATCTCGGTATTCAAACAACATCCATGCTTCCTTATTATTATCATCTCGAAGGAATTTGCTAAACGAGTAATCTGCCTTTACGAAGTCTTCTTTAACAATGGTGTAGTAAGCAATAAACCTTAAACATGCGTTACGATCATTTATTTCACCCGGCTTTACTGCGCTAACACAATTTTCCGGATCTAATAATGGGTTTTCAGGAGCCTGAATAAAAGCAATGATAGGGTCCTTACCAATTGTCCAGACATTCTTGCCTGTATTAGGGTTTCGGACAAGTGCCGTAGTAGATTTGTTCAGAGTAATTTTGGAGCCAGGTGGATAAATGTAGACTGCTCGACTTAGATTATCAGTAACTATCTGACCTGCTAATCTAATATCTTGAATAATTTCACTCTCAGCCAGAACCGTATCTACTGTTCTGGTACTACTTTGTAAGCCATTAAATATGAGGCCTAGCACAACAATAAAAATGGCTGCCGCCACCAAAAGTTCAACAAGCGAAAGTCCTTGATTCTTTTTCATCTTTAAGGCCGAGGAGGCGGATAACTAATGCTCGATTGCATGCTTATTGATTTACCCTTATTATCAATTAGAGTTACGGTTACTTGTCTCAGTCTAGATACATTTTTATCAGTTGAGCTATTACTGTCTGGGAAATTCACGAGTTCAGACCCTTTTTCATCTTTAATTTTAACATTCAAACTAAAAGGCTCAGGTACCGTTTCAGCCAATTTATCAGCGTAGGCTAAGCCATAGACATAATTATCAGGATCTTGCCAGTAGCTCTGGAGGCTGGTCAAGTAATTCTTGGCATACGCAGTTGCTGTCGTTTCTTGCCTAGCAAGACGCGTGATTCTTAAAGCATCGGCAAAGTAAAGAAACATGCTCGCCGCTACTGCTACCAAAACCAAAGCGACCAAGACTTCTATGAGGCTTAATCCTTGTTTATTAATGACTGAACACCTTTCCCGTCACTCCATAAATGAGCACTTCAGCAAGCCGACCAGATTTGGTCTTTAACTCAATCGTTTTAGGAACAGCTAATGTGGTTCCGTAGGGGGCAGCATAACTTACCGAATCTGGCTTACTAATAATCTTGACTCTATCGGATGAAGAAAAATCAATTTCTTTTGTCGAGTTTCCTACGATTTTTAGTTTATCGGCTGTCCAACTCACGGAATAACTTATTCCAGTTTTATACACTTCACTTCGGGCACGGTTAATTTCTTGAACAATTAACTGCTGGGTTTGCTGCAACTCAGATAGATCACGAAAACGACCAAGGGCGGTAAAACTTATACTTAATAAAATGCCTATAACCCCTAAGGTGATTAGCATTTCAAGCAGAGTAAAACCTTTGGTCATTTGGCAATTACGGAATCAAAGGGAATAGAGGC
>JAHEBB010000059.1 GCA_024642575.1 Trueperaceae bacterium
AGTGTCTGCATTTTGGCGACCCGGACGAGATTTGAACTCGCGACCTTCTGCGTGACAGGCAGATATGCTAACCGCTACACTACCGGGCCAATCGCTCTACGAGTTTAGATAACCTAGTAGCTATCTGTCAAGTCTTTACAAGCAAATCGATAATAATGGCAACAAGCACAACCGAGCTTACATAAAGATTAGCGTTAAAGGATTTCAAGGCTTCGCCAGCGCCACGCTGCCTTACCAGGAATTGGGCATAAAAAAGAATGCCTCCAACCAACAGTAAGCCCATGCCATAAACGATTCCCGAAGAGCTTAGAGGCCATGAGGCTAGTAGACATAGCCAGGCAATGAAGTGGGTTGCAGCAGAAATTTGCAGAGATCTCTCTTTACCAAATTGAGCAGGAATACTAAAAACACCATTTTTTACATCAAAGTCGTAGTCGAGTAACGCATAAACAATATCAAAACCAGCAATCCAAAGAGCTACGCCTGCCCATAATGCTATAGCAGCAGCGGAAAACTGACCTGTAACCGCAATCCAGCCGCCAGCCGAAGCGGCACCTATGCTAAGTCCTAACCAGTAATGACAAAGCCAGGTAAATCTCTTGGTGTATGGATAAAGCGCCAGAAAAAAAACGGCAACAGGTAAAAGGGCCAAGGTTAGTGGGTTTAAAATCCAGCCTGCTACGCCCAGTAACCCAAACCCTATAAGCGTCAAAATAAGTCCATCCCGTCGAGTTAGTTTGCCAGTTGGAATTTCGCGATTTGCTGTTCGAGGATTTTTGGCATCAATGGCAGCATCTAGTACCCTGTTGATAGCCATGCTTGCCGTTCTGGCACCGACCATAGCAACGGTAATCCAGAAAAAGGTTAGCCACCCTGGCCAAGTTCGATGAGCAAGAAGCATGCCGCCATAAGCAAAAGGTAAGGCAAACAAAGTATGCTCAAATTTTACAAATTCAAGGTAGTTTTTTAAGGAACGGGCTCGAGCCTTGGGCGAATTCGTCACGCTTAGACTTTAGCATGCAACCCGCTAAACTTTTTTAGTCAAGTATTACAGAATAAAAGGACGGTTTGAAAATGTTGAGGTAATTGTAAGATTTAATAGTTGCATGATGCAATTATCTGTATATACTATTACCTTGTGAATGAAGTACCCATTGAATCCTTAAGTCAAGCGTTTCGTTTTTTTGTTGCCTATTGGCGAACGGGGCGAACCCTGAGAGCTCGTCTTGATCCGTTGCTGGAAGCAGAATTTGGGCTCGAGCTAAAAGACTATCTCCTCTTAGGAAGTATCTACCGTGGTTGCCACTACCCAACCGAATTAGCCGAACTTCTTGGTATGCCCAAAGATATGGTTAGTCGTGTTATCAATAAGCTTCTGAGTCAAGGGCTGATAAAAAGGTCTATTGACGAGCAAGATTCCAGAAAAACACTACTGGTCATTAGTCCAAAGGGCGTCGAAACACGCAATGCTATTCGCGAAAGCATCCAAAACACCATTCAACCCGTGCTCGAGCAATTGGGGCATGAACAAACCGAAGCCCTCATTTCAACCCTCATAGCATTTTCCGATCATGTCCCCTCAAATGTCCAAACACAAACCTCAGGAGAAACCCATGCAACCAACCTTTAGTCCTCGCGAACGAAACATTACGCTTGCCGCCGTCATGGTGGTCTTTTTACTAGGAGCGCTTGATAACACCATCGTTTCTACCGCCATGCCTCGAATTATTGCTCAGCTCAACGGCCTAGCCTTTTACACCTGGGTCACCACCGCTTACCTTTTAGCTTCAACGGTTATGGTACCCATCTACGGCAAACTCTCAGATATCTTTGGGCGCAAACCTATTCTTATAGTAGGGATTAGTATTTTTCTTTTTGGTTCCATGCTCTGCGGCTTAGCTGGCGAATTTGGCACTTTACCGCTACTTGGCAATGGCATGATTCAACTGGTCATTTTTAGAGCCTTACAGGGCTTAGGGGGCGCCGCTCTTTTCTCTAGCGCTTTTGCCATTATCGCTGACATGATTCCTCCAGCAGAGCGCGGAAAGTATCAGGGCTTATTTGGTGGGGTCTTTGGTCTGGCTTCTGTTTTAGGGCCAATTATTGGTGGTTTTTTTACCGATCACGGTACGGTTACCTTGTTAGGTTATGTCGTTGAAGGTTGGCGCTGGGTTTTTTATGTCAATGTTCCTTTGGGTCTATTTGCCCTCTTTCTCATTGGTACGCAAATGCCAGACCTTAACTTTGGTTCAGGGAAAGGCAAAATTGACTACCTGGGCGCTGCCCTTATCATTATTACCTTTGTACCTTTACTTTTAGGCCTAACTTGGGCAGGCTCAACCTATCCTTGGGGTTCTGTCAGAATCCTAAGCTTATTTGGCATTAGCCTTGTATCTTTAGTTTTATTTTTAATCGTGGAATCACGGGTTATTAACCCAATTTTGCCGCTCGAGCTATTCAAAAACAAAATCTTTGCCTTATCTAACCTGGCATCTTTTATCGTTAATATTGCCTTTTTAGGCGTTGTTATGTTTCTGCCCCTATTTATGCAACTCGTTTTGGGAATTAGCGCAACCAACTCTGGCTTTACGCTCCTACCTCTCATGGCGGGTTTAATTGTCAGCTCCACCATTTCAGGGCTAATCGTAACCAAACTAGGTCACTACAAACCCGTAATGATTTTTGGTGCAGTAGTCTTGCTACTCGGTACGTTTTTGCTCACCAGTATTAGTTTAGATACCACCCAGTTTGCCCTTGCTTGGCGCATGGTTATTGTGGGCATTGGACTCGGGCCTTCAATGAGTTTGTTTACCCTTGCTATTCAAAATGCTGTGCCTATTACGCAACTTGGTATTGCCACCAGCGCAAGCCAATTTTTTAGGCAAATTGGCTCTACCATTGGTTTAGCAGTTTTTGGTTCGTTGCTGACTTTAAGCGTAAGCAACGAAATTCCTAAATACATTCCTAGTATCCCGGGCATGGAAAGTCAGAAGTTTGATATTGGCGCATTAAGTGGTCTTGGTCAAGAAAATTCAGGTAGCTCACCGCTTGAAACCAAACTTAATGAAGTCTACACCCAGGTCGAGGCAGCCCTTAATGGCGACGCTGAAAGTAAAGCTAGTCTTTTAGCAAATCCACTTATGCCTGAACAGTTGACCCAAGTCTTAAGCAGTGAAACGCCTCTATCTGAAGAAGCAAAGACACAGCTCCTAGCCCAGCTTAAAACCAGTCTTCAAGAACAAGCTCAGGTTTTAGGGCAAGGGCTCGAGCATGGTATCAAGCAAGGATTTGCGATCAGCATTCGCTTTTTATTTACTATCAGCTTTTGGGTCATTGTCCTAGGCGCAATCATTATCCTCTTTATTCCCGATCAAACCTTGCGTAAACGCGTATCTGTTAAACCTGACTCAGCTGATAATGCTGATGCTGGAGCAGAAACCCCAATCGCAGCTGCCCACGACTAAGTCAGATTCATTGCTGTACCATTTTTTCAAAAGGGACGCCTCAAATAAAAGCGTCCCTTTTGCTTTATTGGTATACCCTAGCAGCAAAATAATGCTTATAAAGCAAGTAAACTAAGGCTATGATTCAATCTTTAAGCCTATCGCATCAAGACGCTCAAATCATTATCGAGGCCATCAAACAAGAGTTAGAAACCCTTCGAAAAGGTGCTGCTATTGCTGTTACAGATGCCCACGGTGAGCTTTTGGCTTTTTTCCGCACCAATGGTTGTAAATTGCCAAGTATTACGATTGCTATTAATAAGGCCCATACTGCTGCCAGAGAGCAAAAACCCTCTAAAGATGTTGGAGAATCAAGTCGTAGCAAAGGCTGGCCTTTAACCAACTTTGGCAACCTTAACTATGTAAGCTGGGGTGGAGGCATACCCGTTCTTCATGAAGGCAAGGTCATAGGTGCCATTGGCGTAAGTGGGCTAAGTGAAGAGGAAGATATCGACTTAGCTAATCTAGGTTTAAAAGCATTATCCCTATAGCGCTATCGACTATCACTAGCAAGTTATTTGGTGAGGCTCGAGCGTTTATCTTTCTCTCTGAGGTACTGAAGTAAAATTCAAGTCATCAATTCTCAGCTTTATAGCTCTAATTCGCTCAGCCCACAATCCTGATTTATAAGGCACTTTGGGTTAGAAATGCAAAAGAAAGCAGTTTTACGTGCCCCAAGAAAAAGAACTTCGCACTGGCATCATCCAAGCGCTTGCGTCCTACATCATTTGGGGTTTGTTACCCATTTACTGGAAGCTGATTCATAGCGTTTCAGCGCTCGAGATTTTGAGCCACCGCGTTATATGGTCCTGTCTTGCGCTTCTCATTACTATTCTTTTAAAAAAGCAGTGGGCTACGTTTTTTCAAAGTGTTTGGCAGGCTCGAGTCTTGCGCATAATGAGCTTATCGACCTTGCTATTAGGGGCAAATTGGCTGATATTTATTTGGGCAGTCAATAATAATTTTGTCATTGAAACAAGCCTTGGCTATTTTATTAATCCACTTATCAGCGTGCTTATGGGCGTTATTTTACTAGGCGAACGCCTCCGAGGAGGACAGTGGCTGGCGATTGCCTCGGTGGCAGCAGGTGTCCTTTACCTTACCTTAAGTTATGGTAGACCTCCCATTATCTCGCTATCTTTGGCTTTCACCTGGGCTCTTTATGCCCTCATCAAAAAACGTGCGCCTCTTGGTTCTCTCTATGGTTTGACCATCGAAACTGCTTTGCTTTTGATACCTGCCCTCGTCTACTTAGGCTTCATTGAAGCTGCTGGACAGGCAAGTTTTTTACATACGAGTTTAAGTCAGAATGTCTTATTAGTAATAACGGGTCTTGCGACAACAATTCCTTTACTTTTATTTGCTTCTGCCGTACAACGCATCCCCTTATCTTTAATAGGTATTTTGCAATATCTAGCCCCGTCAATTCAATTTTTGCTTGGCCTATTTGTTTTTAAGGAAAACTTTTCAAATGCCCAATTTATTGGCTTTGCTTTTGTTTGGTTTGCTCTGGTCATTTTTGTAACTGAGAATCTTTTGCATCAACGTAAAAGACCTTCATTAACCTAAGTTTTGAGCGAACTAACCTTAGCATTTCCTCATTTATCAGGGAAGATAAATCGTGCAACCATTGACCATGATGTATCTGAATTCTAGGAGAGTTGCAATCAAGACAACAACTATGCTCTTAGTTTTATCGTTGAAATGCTAATGTGTTAATATTTTTGAAAGCCCAAAATACCTAAATCGCCCCAGCTGTCCTGACATTACAAAGTGATAAAAGGCTTTAGTTTTTCAAGCGTTTTCGCGCCAATACCTTTAACATTTAGCAAATCATCGATGGTATTAAAAGGTCGGGCTTCAGTAATTCGCTGCGCCATAGCTGGCCCAATACGAGGCAAGCTGTCTAATTGGGTCAGGCTCGAGCCGTTAATACTAATGCGTTCCACCCCAGTTTCAGTTTGCTTAGCAGGCACAAAAATGGCTTCGCCAGCATCAAGCGGTCTGGCAAGATTTACGAGATTTTTATCTGCAGCTACCTTTAAACCACCCGCTGAAACGATGGCATCTTCTAACCTCGAGCCCCAGGGCAATTCATAGGTACCAGGGTTAATCACTTCACCTGAAATAGCAATCACAATAGGTGACATTTCCTGAACAATCTCAGCTTTATTAAATTTTAGATGGGGCACAACATTAAAAGCGGTTAATGCCAAACAAGCAAAAATGCCTAGGAAGGTTAGCAGTACATCTCGTCTCACAAGCAAAGTCTAAAGTCTGTGGCTTTCTCAAGTCTTACAAAATGCCACTTCCAACTGGAAGTGCAGCCAATAAATCAAAAACCCACCTTTGCAGGTGGGTCAAAAACGTAATTCTATTATTGGTTATTTGGCAGCAGCGTAAAGTTCGCTAACTTTTGCCCAATTAACAACATTCCAGAACGCACTTATATAGTCAGGACGACGGTTTTGGTAGTTAAGGTAGTAGGCATGCTCCCAAACATCTAAACCTAAGATAGGCGTATCGCCTTGCATATAGGGGCTATCTTGGTTAGCAGTTGAGTAGACATCAATTGCACCCCCAGGTTTAACTACAAGCCATGACCAACCAGAGCCAAACCGAGTTGCAGCAGCTGTGCCAAATTTTTCTTTAAAAGCATCAAAGCTGCCAAAAGTACTTTGAATGGCGTCGGCTAAAGCACCTGAAGGCTGACCGCCACCCTTGGCACTCATGGTTTCCCAGAAAAGATTGTGATTGGCAAAGCCGCCACCATTGTTGCGAACAGCTGGGCTCAAAGCGTCTGCACCCTGACGCAAAATCTCTTCAATAGATTTGCCTTCCATGGGGGTACCTTCAACTGCTTTATTTAGATTGGTGGTGTAAGCAGCGTGGTGCTTGTCATGGTGAATTTCCATGGTACGAGCATCAATATGAGGCTCGAGCGCATCTTTAGCATAGGGTAAATCGGGTAAAGTAAAAGCCATTTTGTTCCTCCTTGTGGCTTAACGAGTAAAAACCTCGTTAGAGTTCTTTGAAGGTTTCCGATTTCGTACAAATACAACCAGCTTGCCCCGTTTAAATGGAGCTTCACAAAAGCATTTGTCACAAAATCTGGTAAACCGCCTTCTCCTAGAGTGTATCAAAGGTGCTTAAAGCTACTTTCTGTCAAGCTTACACTCTAAACACCTATAGAATAAATCCCTTTATTAATCCCCACGTCAGACTATGGTCTTAGGTACCACATTTATTAGTCGGAATAATAAGGTATTTCACTGGACTGCATCCAGATTAAAGGCAGTATGTACTGCTTTTAGAGCGTCTTTGGCTTTATCATCTTGTATAACCACCGAAACCCGCACCTCGCTGGTGGCTATCATCTCGATATTGGCACCTACAGAAGATACCGCCTCGAAAATTTGCCCTGCTACGCCTGGCGTTGAACCAACGGCAATACCCACAACTGAAAGCTTGGCGATCTTGGGGTCAGCAACAGCCGTACCCCCCAGTTTATCTAGGACAGGTTTTATGGCGTCCAGGGCATCTTCAACCTGATCTTTATTGACTGTAAAAGACATTTGCTGCCTTGAAGCATCACCCGGAACACCCTGAATAATCATGTCTACACTGATATTGGCGTGACCTAGTGCCATAAAAATATCCGCAGCGACACCTGGGTGGTCAGGCACACCTACCACATTAATACGTGAATGGTTCAGGTCAAGGGCAACACCCGTTACCGGACGTTCTGTTTTCATTTTCTTATCCTCCGCTAGGCTGGTAACAATGGTTCCAGGGCTATAACTAAAACTTGATCTCACATGAATTTTGACGCCGTAGCGCCGACCATACCAAACAGCGCGCGGATGCAAAACTTTAGCGCCAAGGGAAGCTAGCTCGAGCATTTCATCATAGTCAATAACATCAATTTTTGAGGCGCTTGGAACCACATGAGGATCAGTCGTATAAACACCCTCTGTATCCGTATAGATTTCACATTCACTAGCGCCCAAAGCTGCTGCTACCGCAACTGCCGTTGTATCACTGCCACCCCGACCAAAGGTAGTTATATTGCCCTCGTCATCTACCCCTTGAAACCCTGCTACCACAGCAACATCAATTTCCTCAAAGGCTTTAAGCATTTTTTCAGGATTCACTTCTACAATACGGGCATTGCCACTTTGCTCATTGGTTAAAAAACCCGCCTGTGCCCCTGTAAAGGATGCTGCCTTTATCCCTAGACTATGTAGCATCATGGTGACAAGCGCAATCGACTGCTGCTCGCCTGTTGCCATAAGGACATCAAGCTCACGGCGACTGGGACGTGAGCTAATTTCTTTTGCCATAGAAATCAGTCTGTCAGTAGTTCGACCCATAGCCGAAACCGTTACCGCAACTTTCTTGCCTGACTCTACATAACGGCCAATGCGCGTTGCCACTTTACGAATGCGCTCGAGATCACCAACACTGGTGCCACCAAACTTTTGAACCACAATGTCATAGGAATGTTCGGGTATACTATGTGAAGCCATATCCATAAAGCCAAAGAATACCTCGAAACCCTGCCAAGGTAAACGTGTATTTGCCATCTTGACAAATGATTCGGTTTAATCCAGCTTTCGCACCTTGAAAGATGTTGCGCTTTTGCCATTCCTTTTCCAACTGTAAATCTTGTCAAAAAAGTACCGAACATTTAGCCAATATCTATTCTGTGTAAGCAAAAAGCTACCTCCTCTTAAGCTTAGCCCTTAGACTTAGGCGGTATGTCACAAAAGTCTCTACACGAACAACGAGAACAACGTTTGCAAAATCTGGACAGTCTGGTCGAGCGCGGTTTTGAACCGTTCCCTTATAGTTTTAAGCCAAGCCATTATTCGACAGACTTACATGCGCGCTTTAAAGATGCTCAGCCTGGTGATGAGTTTGACGATGAAGTCACCTTAGCGGGTCGTGTCATGCTGTTTAGAATGATTGGTAAGGTTAGTTTCGCCAGCCTGCAAGATCAAGAAGGTAGCATTCAAGCGTATTTTCAAAAGGATCTACTGGAAAGCTATAACGCTTTGAAGAAAATTGATTTAGGGGATTGGCTCGAGGTTTCTGGAACGCTTTTTGTTACCAAAACAGGTGAATTAACCGTCAAGGCTAAGAGCTTTAGACCCCTGATTAAAAGTTTGCGTCCTCTACCTGACAAATTTCACGGCTTAAGTGATAAAGAGCAGCGTTACCGTCAACGCTACCTTGACTTGATGGTCAATCCTGAAGTCAGACGCGCCTTTACACTGCGCTCTAAAGCCGTAAGTGCCATTCGGAGATACCTAGATGATTTAGGTTTTCTTGAGGTTGAAACGCCTGTTTTACAAAATGTACCAGGTGGCGCTGAAGCAAGACCATTTTTAACCCATCACAACGCACTTGACTATGATTTTCACTTGCGGATTTCTTTAGAGCTTTATCTCAAACGCTTAATTGTCGGCGGTTTTGATGCAGTTTATGAAATAGGCAGAAACTTTCGCAATGAGGGCATAAGCTTTAAGCACAATCCTGAATACACCATGCTCGAGCTTTACTGGGTCGGCAAAGACTACATTGACATTTTAGAACTGGTCGAAAATATGTATAGCAGCATCATTGAAAAGCTCACGGGCAGCATGAAAATCACTTATCAGGGTCAAGAGCTTGACTTTACCCCGCCCTGGAACCGCATAGATTACACGGGCGAACTCGCCAAACGTGCAGGCATCACTTTTGATGTTTTAGACGAAGAAAAACTTCGTGCCTGGACAGCCGAGCATTATCCTGCTAAAGGCGAAGACGCTGAGCCACTGGCAGAGCAACCTTTTAACAACATCATCAATAAGCTCTATGACATTTATGTAGAGAAATCACTAGTTCAACCTACCTTTGTGATGGACCATCCACAGGCGATTAGCCCACTTGCCAAAAAACACCGCAGCCGCCCAGGGTTAACGGAACGCTTTGAACCTGTTTGTGTCGGTATGGAGTTGGGCAATGCTTTCAGCGAACTTAATGACGCCATTGACCAAAGAGCACGCTTTGAATTGCAACAAAAACTCCGCGAACTTGGCGATGATGAGCAACCTGAAATCGACGAAGACTTTATCACCGCGCTCGAGTACGGCATGCCGCCAACAGGGGGCTTAGGTTTAGGGATTGACCGTTTTGCCATGCTTATTGCTGATGTACCGAGCATTCGTGATGTTATTTTGTTCCCTCTACTCAGACCGGAGTAAGCCATGAAAACCAGTTGGGAAACCACCAATTTACTTTTAAAACCCGCCACCCAAGGTGTCATCAAAGATATTGTTGAGATCGAAAAGAAACTCAAGTCGGAAGGTTTTTTTGGTGGCGATAGCGAAGACAAACACTTAACCTATCTTGACAACCCTGATGTTGCTTATTGGATTATTACTACCAAGCGCAATCAGCTTATTGGCTATATCATTTTGCAGGGTTTGCGAAAAACTGGGCGTCATGGTTCTATTGAATTAAAAAGAATGGCCTTAACTGAAACGAACCAAGGGTTTGGGGGCGAAGTCATGGACATCATTAAACAAATCGCCTTTGATCATTTTGAAGCCCACCGCCTCTGGCTTGATGTCTATGACCACAACGAGCGCGCTTTACACGTCTACAAACGTGAAGGTTTTGCGGTGGAGGGCACTTTAAGAGAGTGCATTCGCGAAAATGATGAGTTTATCTCGCTGGTTATTTTGTCAATGCTCGAGCCTGAGTACAGGGCAAGTTTGAAAGCCTAAAATGATTGGCATTATTGGCGCGATGAAAGAAGAAATCGAGCACTTGCTTGCAAGGCTCGAGCTATCCGAGGTTAAACAGACAGGTCCTTTTAGCCTTCATAAAGGCAAGCTGATAAATCAAGAAGTCATGATTGCCCAATGCGGTATTAGCAAGGTTAATGCCGCTGCCTTAACCCAAGTCATGATTTTAGAGGGTGCCGAAAAGATCATCTTTACTGGTGTAGCAGGTGGTCTCGATAAGCGACTCAACGTTGGCGATGTCGTTATAAGTTCTGACTGTATGCAATTTGATGTAGACGTTACGGCACTTGGTTACAAGCTTGGCGAGGTTCCTGGTGAGCAATTCACCTGGCTCGCAGATGCCGAACTAAAACAACTCGCGCTAAAAGCAGCTAAAGTTTTACCTGTCACAGTTATAGAAGGTCGGATTCTTTCGGGCGATCAGTTTGTTGCTAACCCTGAAAAAGCTATCTACCTCAGAGACACTTTTGAGGGAGCTTGCAACGAAATGGAAGGGGCTGCTGTTGCACAAATTTGTGCAAAATGGCAAATCCCTTTTGTCATCATAAGGAGCATAAGCGATACCGCAGATCACAGTGCCGAGCTTGATTTTCGTGCGTTTACAGTCCTTGCAGCAAACAAAGCAAAAGAAATTGTCTTTGGTATGCTGAGTTTAATGCCCCCTGCTCAAACCTAAAATGTAACAAATGATGGTATACTCTTTGTAGATACATGTGGAGGCGCTATGAGAACCAAAGTTCAAAAATGGGGTAATAGTCTTGCATTACGCATTCCAAAATCCTTTGCAGCAGAAACTTTACTCGAGCCTGAAACAGAAGTAGACCTAAGTTTAGTCAAAGGTAAGTTAGTTATTACGCCAATTACTAAAGACGAATACACCCTTGAAACCTTGCTAGAAGCTATTACCCCAGACAATATCCACGATGAAGTAGCTACGGGTAGTTCTATAGGTAATGAGGCTTGGTAATGGGTGTCTTACATACCTGAACGAGGAGATGCTGTATGGATTGACTTTAATCCTCAAGCAGGTCACGAACAAGCGGGTAGACGCCCTGCCTTAGTTTTATCCCCTTCCTCTTATAATAAAAAAGTATCTTTAGCTATATTTTGCCCAATAACTAATCAAGTTAAAGGTTATCCATTTGAGGTAGCAATTCCAAAAGGTGAAAAGGTATCGGGCGTAATTCTTTCAGATCAAGTAAAAAGTTTAGATTGGCAAAAGCGTAACGTTGATCTCATAGCCCGGTTGCCAGATGAAACGGTTAGTAAGGTTATAAGGAAACTCAAAACACTTTTACCCTAGATCTTTCTAAATGCCTGGTTCAACAAATGCAAAAAACCTTTAGCTCAAACTATTTATGAGGTAGAAATGAATCAAATTACAAATGAAAGTTCTGACTGGTTAAATGATCTCAGGCAAAATGAAAACGAAGAGCTCGAGCCAAAACGGATTCAATTTAAACAACAGTTTAGGCAAGAAACGGCATTCGCTTTTAAGCCTCAATTGGCAACTGCTAAAGGGTGGCGCAGATTATTTCTTATCATTAAGATGAGATTGATAGTTAGAAAAAAGCTTAAACAGGCAATGGAGCTCGAGCTTAAGCGTCAAAACCTTCCCAAACCTTCAGACAAAAGTTTGTGGTGATTTTAAATCAAACCCGAATCTAATGATCTTTTGCCTTAAGCGAAACTTGTCATTGTTCGTACATACACATTTCAGGACAAATATCAATCTTTACCAGCGACCCAATACTTTGCTACATTAAGGGGAATGCTTATTTTAAGTCATTGCAGAAAGACCTTACTTTTGAGCCCAAATCACTTAACCCTATCTTCTTTTTCAATTTATTCACTTAGGTCTCCTAATTCTTTTTATTCAAAAAACCCCTGGGGAAACCTACTATGAAACAACAAGGCATCCTTTTCGTCATGACGGGCGCGTCTGGTGTAGGCAAAGATACCATTCGTCACGCTGCCTTACCCGATATTGAAAACCTCTACTTCTCTATTTCTGCAACAACCAGGCAAAAACGACCCGGTGAGGTTCACGGCAAACAGTACTATTTTCATAGCAAAGATGAGTTTCAAACCATGCTTTCTAGTGATGGTTTACTCGAGCATGCTGAGTACGTTGGCGACTACTACGGCACACCCACAAAACCTGTAAAAGATGCGCTCGCTCGGGGCGAGGATGTGCTTTTAGAGCTCGAGCTGGTTGGTGCTAGAAAAGTCAAAGAAAAAATGCCCGAAGCGATTATGGTTTTTATCGCTCCCCCCACTTTAAGTGAGCTCGAGCGTCGCCTTAGAAGTCGTGGCACTGACTCTGAAGAAAAAATTCAGAAACGCATTGTACGTGCGCGTGAAGAAATCAAGGCGGTTAAAGAATTTAACTATGTCATAGTCAATGAGCTCTTAACCAAAGCGGTTAGAGACTTTAAAAGCATCATTTACGCTGAGCGGGTTAAATCCAAATATATTACTCAACAAGATATTGCCAGGTTTTTAAAAGAACTTTAGCAGGTATCATCGGGTCAGGTTCCCAACTTTTTCGAGAAACGATCAAGTTAGCCGGGTTCCCAAGCTAAAACGGACTCAAGCGCGTTCTCCAGCGTACATTCCCATTTTTGACCTGTTTGACGGTTTTTAAATTCAACCATACCGCGCTCTAAGCCACGCTTACCAACGGTTAAGTGTAGCGGCAAGCCAATCAGGTCAGCATCTTTAAATTTGACCCCTGGATTTTCATCGCGGTTATCAAAGAGTACTTCAATTCCCTTTTGTTTTAAGGTTTGATAAAGCTTGGTGGCAACCTCAAAAGGTTCATTTGATTGCTTATCTTTTAAAACGATAAGACTCAAATCAAAAGGCGCTACTGATTTTGGCCAAGCGATTCCTTCCTCATCATGATGGGCTTCAACTATGCAGGCCAAGAGCCGCCCGACCCCAATCCCATAACAACCCATATGCAGGGTTTGTTTGTAGCCATCTTTGCTAAGAAAACTAGCATCAAAAACCTCAGAATAAGTTGTTCCTAAGTCAAAAATATTACCAACTTCAATACCGCGTTCTTCGCTTAACCTCGCATCACAAACATTACAGGTATCCCCTGATTTGGCCGCGGCAATATCTGCAACCCTATCAGCACTATAGTCACGACCATAATTAGTATTTAGTAAATGAAATCCCACCTTGTTAGCACCAGCTACCAAGTTCGTGCTCTGTGCAACTGTATCGTCACAAACGACCAAAACATTTTTCCTCTTTATGCCCATCGGCGATGCGTAGCCAGGCTCTGCTCCTATGGCGATAATCTCATCAACTCGAGCCTGCCTGAAACGTTTTGCCCCAACGACGGTAGCCAGTTTGGTTTCATTTACCTCTAAATCGCCTCGAATGACAGCAAAGATAAGCCTTTCTTCCACCCCACCTTCATCTACTAAAAACACCGCTTTAGCCGTTTTTGCTTCACTAATGTTTAAATACTCTGCAAGAGCTTCAATGGTTGCTACTTCAGGCGTTGCAACTTCTTCTAGAGGAAGGGGTTCCGTGTTCTCAAAAACCTTCTTAAACTGAGCAACCTGACGGTTGGCTTTGTAGCCACAGCTATTACATAAAATGAGTGTATCTTCACCTCTTGGGTTTAAGTACATAAATTCATGGGCACCTGCGCCACCCATTAGGCCTGTATCACTTGCCACAGTCATTATCTCGAGCCCAGCGTGTTCAAAAATCCGCTCATAAGCTTTGAGCATTTGAGAATAAAATTCAGCAAAATCGGTTGCCGTTTCGTGAAAGGAATAGGCGTCTTTCATCAGAAATTCCCTCGCTCTAATGAGGCCACCTCTTGGTCTAGGTTCATCACGAAATTTGGTTTGAAACTGATAGACGGCAAACGGAAGCTGCTTATAGCTCGAGACAAACTGTGCTGCCAGTTGGGTTACAACTTCCTCATGGGTCATAGCAAGACAGTAGTAACGCCCCAAACGATCCTTAAATCTCAAAAGTTCCTGGTCAACGCTTTCCCAGCGCCCAGACAGCTGCCATAGTTCGGCAGGATGAACAATAGGCATACTGATTTCCTGCGCTCCAAGCGCTTCCATTTCATTGCGAATAATACGCTCGAGCCCTTTTAGTGTCTTTAAGCCTAAAGGCAATAGACTAAACATGCCTGCTCCCAATTGCCTTAGGTAGCCTGCGCGGTGCAAAAGTTGCTGGCTTACGGTATCGGCGTCAGCAGGAAGCTCTCGTTGTGTTTTACTCATAAGGCGATTCATTTCCATAAATTTCTCCCAATCATTTTGAACTCCAAAAAGAAAAACCCCGTCAGTTTTAGACTGACGGGGCAAAGTGTACAAAGACAAAACGCTACACGAGACCCCTGGTTATCGGCGGAATAACGGTAGCGGTGCTCATTAACATTAGCAAGCAGTATAGTTAGACCTAGCTAAGCTGTCAAGTCTAGGCTGTCAAATCTTTTTTCTCAGCATTATTGCGCCTTTAGCATATGAAGGCTCGAGCACCCTCCCTTGCTGCGTAAACTCAATTTCGTCTTTTTGCACCAGTCTTCTTGCCGCTTTTCGCCCACGCTCACGAAGCCTTTGCCAATTTTCTCCCGCTAGGGCTTTAGCAGCATTATCAATATCAATACATTTTTGTGTTTTCAATTGGTGCAAGATTTCTAGCTCGAGCTGTTTATCTAAGGTATTTGCTTTGGAGTGTCGGCATTTTTTACTACAATACTTGAGGTCAGACCAGTTTTTCACTTGCCGAAAATCAATAATTCGCCCACAACTTGCGCAATATTTTTGCTCCGTCAAATCGGCTGAAATTTTTGACCTTATTTTACTCAAGCTTGTCTTCAACTTTCTCGACTACACAATTACCTTTTATTAGAACAATCCGATCTGTTTTGGTAATAATGAAACTAAGTCAGTAGAAACACGGTTAGAGCTTTGCAACCTTTTCACTGCCAAATTCCATAAATAAGGGCAATTCGTCTCTCAAGCCATCTATTTCTGCGCGTAACCTCGTAAACACTGCTGCATCTAAATAGGCAGCTGATGCTTTGATAAGACCCAGATAATAGCTTGCCAAAAGGTCTTTTTCTTCTAAGCTCAAAGTTCGCTTTTCGCGTTCGGATAACAATTCTTGAATGAAACCCGTCTTTGACTCGAGCGCCTTACAACCTCCTTGCTCAATGACGGTTTTAAGGAAAATGACGCTTTCACTAGGGTTTTGCCAGAAACCAAAATTCAGCTCATCTGTTAAGGCATCAACGCGCTTCATCTGGCTCCTATAGTCCTTGCTGCCTATAAGCTCACGGGCTAACTTTTGCCGCTCGAGCCGTTTATGCGCATATTCGGTCAAGCTTAGGGGTCGATTCTTTGGCTTTAACCTGCCACCGAGTAAACTGCGTAGGCGATAAGCCAATAGGTAGTCTTGAAATTCGCGCAAATGTTCCACGACATATTGTAGGAACTCTATGATTATTCTTCAGGAGTGAATATTACGCTTTGAGAACAAAAGGACGATATAGTAGGTAAACATCTTACGCTTTGGAGGAAACATGCCTGTAAAAAAGAAAAAAACAGTTGGAATGGTCCTTGCAGGAGGGAAAGGTTCTAGGCTCCATCCTTTAACCTGGAAACGGACGAAACCTGCTGTTCCCTTTGCTTCTAAGTATCGCATTATTGATTTTGCACTCAACAATATGATTAATTCCGGCATTTATGGCATGTATGTCTTAACACAGTTTAAGGCGCAATCCTTAACCGAACATATTCAGCGAAACTGGCGGTTCGGTAGCTTTTTGAGCGATTATTTCATAACCCTTGCCCCTGCTCAAATGTATCTATATGAAGAACTTGGCGCTGAGTGGTACCGCGGCACAGCAGATGCTATTTACCAAAATATTCACCTCATTGATAATAATGATGCCGATTATATTGCCATCTTTAGTGGTGATCATATTTACAAGATGGATATAAGTCATATGATTGACCAGCATATTGAAAGTGGTGCTGCCGTTACAATTGCAGCCTATCCAACCACCACCGAAGATGGTACACGGTTTGGGATTATGCAGGTAGACTCGAGCTTCCAAATCACAGATTTTCAAGAGAAACCCAAAAACCCCAAAGAAATTCCTGGTCGCCCTGGCTTTTGTCTGGCGTCAATGGGAAACTATATTTTCTCTAAAGAAGCGCTGTTTGAGCTCTTAAACAAAGATGCCAGCAATAAAGACTCAGAACATGATTTTGGTAAAGACGTCCTCCCTCTTGCGTTAGCCGATGGTTACAAACTCATGGCCTATAATTTTGCTGAAAACCCCTTACCCGGGCAAGTCGGGCCAAACACTTACTGGCGCGATGTAGGTACCATTGACAGCTACTGGGAAGCAAGTATGGATTTGGTGCATGTCAAACCAGAGTTTGATCTTTTTAACGAAGAATGGCCGCTTAGAACCTCATCTGAGTTTTCACCCCCAGCAAAACTTGTCCACGAAGAAGAGACAAGAAGAGGTCAGGCGTTTAATACCATTATGGCAGGTAGCGTTATCATTTCTGGCGGGACGGTCAGAAAATCTCTACTCTCAAGAAGGGTTAGGGTCAATAGCTACAGTTTGGTTGAAAACTCAGTTTTACTTGACAATGTTCACATAGCCAGAAACTGCACGGTTCGCAACGCCATTATTGATAAAAATGTGGTTGTACCTGAAGGCACACAGGTTGGCATCAATTTAGATGATGACCGCTCGAGGGGATTTACTGTCACAGAAACAGGTATTGTCGTTATTCCTAAGGGTTATCAGTTCAGCTAAATATTGTATATAAATGAAACCGTGCTTCCTAAAACGGAAAGCACGGTTTTTCTTTGAACCTTCTGCCCTATCCAACGTCCACCTTGAACCCTAAGATGATTCATTTTAGAATGACTATCGCATAAAGTCTCTTTGAACAAGAAAACATCCTCCTTGCCAGGATGGGCTATAGCTTCAGACTATTTCACCTCAAACGCTTTCAATATGCAAGCTGAAGTGACTTGCATTTTCAAAGGCATTCGATATGGACAAGCTAATCTATACTTGCTTTTGTGCTTTCTGATTACTCTGCATTTTTCTGGTTTACGGCAATAACAGCAACTTTGTTTATAGGAATTGGTAAAGGAGGTTTTGGTGGAGCGATTGCGGCAATCGCTACCCCTTTAATTGCGCTAAGTACCTCGGTGCCTGAGGCTGCTGCGCTTCTCTTACCTGTCTTATTAGCCGCTGATGTTTTCGCTGTTTATACTTACCGAAAAACCTTTGACGCTCCAAATCTAAAACGCATACTTCCCTTTGCCCTTATTGGCATAATCATTGCCAGTTTCTTTTTTACCCGCTTTAGCAGCAACGAACGCATTCTAAAGCTAGGGCTAGGGCTAATTGCCGTCGGGTTTGTAATATTTCAGCTAACTCGAACCGTAATTTTAAAACGGTTTGAAAGCAGTAAACCTTCAACCTTTTGGGCAGCTATCTTGGGGACGACTGCTGGTTTTACCAGCACCTTAGCCCATGTCGGCGGCCCCCCTATGATGATTTATCTTTTGCCTCAAAACCTGCCAAAAGATATTTTTGTTGGTACCAATGCCATTCTATTTTTTACAATAAATCTCATTAAATTAGTTCCTTATGCGCTTCTAGGTTTACTAAGCGTTTCAAACTTGAGCGTGAGTCTCATACTCATACCCATTGCACTCATTGGTATTCGTATTGGCGTTTTTCTTAATCGCCGTGTCAGTCAAAAAGGTTTTACCTATTTCATATACTTCATGCTACTGGTTACCGGGCTCGAGCTCATAACGGGTCATAGCATCATTAGTATTTTTGCGCGTTGAAACGCTATTTAATCTT
>JAHEBB010000060.1 GCA_024642575.1 Trueperaceae bacterium
CAGACGCCTTTCCTCTTTGGAGGTAGCGTGCGCAGTAATATTCGTTATGGTAAGCCTGAAGCTAGCGATGAAGAAGTGATAGCGGTGGCTAAACGTGTGGGTGGGGGTGACTGGCTCGAGGCACTTCCTAACGGTTTAGATAGCGATGTTGGTGAGGCAGGTAAAGGCATTTCAATGGGGCAAAGACAACTGGTAGCGCTTAGCCGCGTATTGCTACAAAATCCTAGCATTTTGATTTTAGACGAAGCGACTGCCAGTGTTGACCCCTTAACGGAAGCGCAAATACAAGAAGGGCTCGAGCTTGTTCTAAAAGACCGCACCGCCATCGTGATTGCTCACCGCTTATCCACCATCAAAACGGCTGACCGCATTATTGTCTTAAGCAAAGGCAAAATTATAGAAGAGGGAAGCCATGACAGTTTGCTGAAAAAAGCTGGGCACTACGCTGAACTTTACAATACCTATTTTAGGCATCAGTCGCCTGATTATGATCCTGAGATGGCGAGCGTTTAATCTAAAAAGGACTGAATCAAGAGGTTCAGTCCTCATTTTCTGCTAACACATAATAGGTTGCAGGGCCTTTGCCCATGCGTTTAATGAGACCTTTGTGGACAAGTTGTTTAAAATCAGTTGCCCTTGTGGCCTTTGCTCTATCAACCAAAAGAGCGTAGTCTTTATCTGCAATATAGCCCTTTTTTTCTAAATGCTCGAGCAAGATCAAATGATGACGCTTGAGCTTTAGTAATTTACTCTGTTCTCTGGTTAAAACCTTGTCAAGCCGTCTTAGCTCATCTAAGATGCCTTCGGCAAAATACTCGAGCCAGGCACTAAAATCTACACTTAGCTCATAATAATTGCCTAGTTCGCCCACAACCGAAAAATAGCGGCTAACATTTTGATTGTAGTAGTTTTCAAAACTTAGCAGATTAAAGAGGTTAATACCCAAATCGCGTAGCAAAACGGTACTTGCCAGCCGTACTGAGCGCCCATTGCCATCGACAAAAGGATGGATGAGGACAAATTGTTTATGAAAAAGACCTGCCAAAATAACGGGATCAAGATCTTGATTAGCCTCAACAAAGCCAAATAAGTCTTGCATGAGGTTCGCTACATCCTGATGGTCGGGAGGTAAAAAAATGACCTGACCTGTTCTAGGGTTATGGACAAAGACAGGCTCGAGCCTGTACCTACCAATCTTTTCATCAGGCAATAAACCCTGCATAAGCCCTTGATGCATGTCTAAAAGTAGCTTTTCAGTTAGCTTTTTCTTATCTAGTGTGCTTAGTACTTGATTATAATTCAGCACTTCCCTTTCACTTTGCCCAACTTGCTCAGGTGCGCGTTTTAGTAGTTGTTTAACTACCGTCAAAGCTAAAGGATTTCCCTCTATAGTAGTTGAGGCATAAGCCGAGCTTGCCCTAGCTTCTGATAAAAGCTGCATTTGTACGGTTTTCTCAGGGCTTCGCTTGTTAAGTTCATGCACCAGAACAGCTATTTGCTTAAGCATAGAAAGCAAGCGAGGGCTAATTGAATACTTTGGGTCAAACATAATCGTCTAATTATAGACGATTTATAGACGATTTATAGCTAGCTAAGCTATACTTTAGATCTATTTCTACAGATTTATTCATTTACCCTAAACAGGGTATACGTAAAATACAGAGTTAAATGGTTAAAGTAAAAAAGATGATTTAAAATGAAAATAAAAACGGAATTTGACAACCTTTTTTTGAACTTAAGATCTGACAAAAGTCCGAAACGATGGAGCAACGATACAAGATTTAGAGCTCCCCATAAAGTTTTTCTCCTTTTAGCAGTGTTAGATCTTTATGATGAGAATAAACATCGTGAGAACTTTATAGAATTAGATCAGGAGCTTAGCTATTTGTTTCAGACTTACTGGTCTTCTACGATGTCTTCGTTTGCTCGTGGAAATATTCTTTTACCTTTTTTTCATTTGCGCAGCGATGGATTTTGGTTTCTAATTTCTAAGTTAGGCAAAGAAGAAATTTTGAAGGCCATGCGCCAAATAAAAACACTTGCCCAGTTCTCAAACCTTGTCTTAGGTGCAAAGTTAGATGATGAATTGCATAAATTGCTCAAAAAGAAAGAAATTCGGCAACATTTTCGAAGCTTATTGATATTCTCTTACTTCTCAGAAGGTATTCAAGTGCGGTTAATAAATCAAACCCGTATCAATTTAGATTCACACAATTACAGTGAGCAATTGCTTGCACTAGAGATGAAACAAACGAAAACTGAGGCGAAATTTTCTAATGAGGGTGTTGAAAAAGAGGTTAGAGGTCAAGGATTTCGTCGAGCCATTACATTCGCTTATAATCACCGATGCTGCCTTTGTGGATTACGGATATTAACTGTAGAGGGCCATACTGTTGTAGATGCTTCACATATTGTTCCTTGGAGTTTAAGTCAAAATGATAGACCAGAAAATGGTTTGGCTTTATGTAAGCTTTGCCATTGGATATTTGACAAAGGGCTAGTACATATCTCTATAGACTATTTGATAATCGTGTCCCAGTACTTGACGGCTTTTCAGAATTTACCCAATCATGTGCTTACTTTGACGCACCGTAAATTATTTCTTCCTGAAGTTTCTCAATTTCACCCTGATAAAAATGCTCTTTTATGGCATAAGAAAAACATATATAAAAATATCTGAGAGTAGTAGAAAAAATGAAAACAGATATAAACTAAGCCAAAATCAGACTCGAGGTAAACCATGATCAGTCCAGAATCTGTAGGTATGTCAACGGAGCGTTTGGCGCGTCTGCCTGAGGTGATAGCAAAACACATTGGCCCAGACAAATTAGCAGGTGTCAGTACCCTGATAGCGCGTAAAGGTGAAATCATCCAGCTTGGTGCACAGGGCTTTAGTGATAGGGAAAACAGCACGCTCATGACGCCCGATACCCTGGTGCGCATTTACTCTATGACCAAACCCATTACTTGCATTGCGCTTATGACGCTTTATGAGCAGGGCAAATTTCAGCTTATGGAACCAGTTGCTAATTTCATACCTAAGTTTGCCAGCTTAAAGGTCTATAAAGGTCAAGGCATTTTAGGTGATCTTTACGAAGACTTGGAACGCCCCGTCACGATTCGTGATCTTTTAACCCATACCTCAGGGCTTAGCTATCATATTTTTGAATATGGTGCAGTTGAAGCTATGTACCGGGAGGCAAAGGTTTGCTCGCCTAAACCTCTGGCTGAGTTTGTAGATGGTCTTTTGGAGATGCCGCTGGCGTTTCAGCCTGGTACGGCATATCGCTATAGTTTTGCTCATGATGTTGTCGCCAGACTGGTGGAAGTCTTGAGCGGTAAGCCTTTTGATGTTTACCTAAAAGAAGCTTTATTTGAACCTTTGGGAATGGAGGACACGGGTTTTTTTGTGCCAGAGGACAAACATGCTCGTTTTGCAGCCATGTATGGTCGTAATGAATTTTTGGATGCTGAAATGAGCTTTAGCCGTTGGGCTGGAAAGGACATGCCAGCGGAGAATCGGCAGCTTTATGGCGCTAAGGATTGCCTCGAGACTAAACCTCACAGCGTTTTAAGAGGTGGGCATGGTCTTGTCTCGACAGCTGTGGATTATTACAAGTTTGCCCAAATGCTCTTAAATGAGGGTCATTTCAACGGTCAGCGTATTTTGAGTCGTAAAACCATCGAGTTAATAACTGCGAATCATTTGCCTGCTAGCTTTTTGCCGTTTGAAATTGGCGGAAACCCCTGGCTAGGCTATGGCTATGGTCTGGGTATGCGTACGCTTATGGATTTGGGGCAAGCCCAACTTCCAGGTTCTAGTGGCGAGTTTGGCTGGGCAGGGGCAGCGAGTACCTATTTCTGGATTGATCCAAAAGAAGAACTCATTGGCATCATGATGACGCAAATGCAGCCTTCGGGGGGTTCTCTGGTCAATCAAGATTTCAGGACGATGGCGTATCAGGCTATTATTGATTAATTTACTCCAGGGGGAATTTACAGAATAGCTAAGCTGGTTGGGCCGTACTCGTTCCACTCGGGTTTGTTTGCAATACTGCAAACAAACCTTGGAGATACTTAGTCGCAACTCTTTAGGCTTTTAATCCAGTGTTCAATAAGCTGAGCGCCTTCTTCGGGCACCAGATTGCTGCCTAAGGGGGGCATCTGGTAAGTGCCTCGGCTCGAGAGTCGTTTGAGTAAAATGGAGTTTTCAGGTTTCCCTGGGGAAATGATTAAGGCATCTGCTAAGCCCAAATCATCTATCCAAGAGCTAACATTGCAGGCATGTGTTTTGGCTAATGGGGTGGTTGACAGAAAATTCAGCTGGGCTCTGCCTGCGGGCGCGTCAGGTCTATGGCAGCCTGAGCAGTTAACTTCCAGGTACTCTCTAGCTTGTCGGTTTACGCTTACGGCCTCATTATCAGAGTTAGCAAAGTGGGCTTGAAAAGGGACTTCATTAGCAAAGACTCCCAGATTTCTAAGATTAAATAGTTGGCTCTGTGGCAGATCACCAGACTTTGTCATGACATTTAAATTAAGAAGATTAGTACCAAGGGTATAGGCTGCACCAAAGGTATGGCATTGAAAGCACTCAGAGCGGCTGGGGTAATGCCAGACTTGTTCTCCGATTTGCCTATCCTTTTCTGATTTCAGTAAATAGGCTTCGGTTTGCGCCTCGTTCCACTCATAGCTATAACCAAGCCAATCACCTTCAAACGAATGTAGCAGCAGTCTGGTTTCAATGGATTTTCCTCCCAGACTGAAATGTTTAACTAAAATGGAGCCTGGCGGAAAGCCTAAACCTTTATGAATGTTATCAGGTAGGGTAATTTTTTGGTTTTCTGGCAAGAAGAACCAGCGGTACTTGCTGGCCCCGTCTGACCAGAAGGGGCGCTGCACTTCGTAAGGGTAGGCACCAGCAGGAAGCTCGAGCGGATTTGTTACCTCAATACAGCCCGTTTCTGAGAGTAAAAGAGGGGGTTCTTGGTTGTTTGTCTGCCATGATATAGGGCTGCAATTATGGGGTTTTTTGCTTTGGCTATAGTTAAGAGAAAAGGTAGGTACAGCTTTGAATTGCTGCGCATTGACAACCATAAAATCATAGGCTTGACTAAGCGTTTGACCCTGGGTCTTGGTGCTTAGGTTAAATTTGAAGTATAGCTGGGTGGTCGTGGTTTGGGGCTCGAGCATTAAAATAGCAAAACCATTTTCTTGTTTGGTTCCAAACATTACTTTTTTACCTAAGTCCTGCGTCCAAGTGATAGTAAGAGGGCTGTCGCTCGAGCTATAAAGAGGCACCTTAAGCAAAATGGGCTCACCGCTATTAAAAAACTGCGTATTAGCCTGACCAAGCCTAAGGTCGATAGGAGTACAGGCAAAAAGCAAAAAGAGGAAAGCTACACTTAAACCAAGTTTGACGTATTTCATATGCTGACCTCCTAGCCGTTTTTAGGTAGCTATAATGCAAGAAATTTATACCCTACACAGTGCTAAGCAACAAGGGTTAAAGAGGCAAGCGCTCTATCCAAGCCTCTCCCGAGTTGTATACAATCATTTATGAACCCTTACTACGATTTGGGCAGCTATAACTGGCAGGTTTCCACCAAGTCATCTGAAGCGCAAACCTGGTTTGACCGTGGGCTTATCTGGTGCTATGCCTATAATCATGAAGAATCCGTACGCTGTTTTCAAAAAGCTGCTGAATTAGATAACACCTTTGCCATGGCCTACTGGGGTATGGCTTACGCCGCAGGTTGTAACTATAACCGTACCTGGCAAGATTTTAGTCAAGGTGAATTGCAAGAGGTTTTAAGCTTATGCCGTGATGCCTGTGACAAAGCCAAGGCAAGTCAGGGGCCCGTTACTCCTGTAGAACAAGCGCTTATAAAAGCTCTAGATATCCGCTATCAATCAAAACAAATCGTTACAGAAGACGAATTTTGTGTCTGGAATGATGATTACGCTAACGCCATGCGCGAAGTCTATAAGCACTATCCTAAGCACCCTGATGTAGCAACCTTGTTTGCCGAAGCTCTGATTAACCGTACTCCCTGGCAACTTTGGAACTTAAAAACGGGCGAAGCTGCCGAAGGCGCTGATACTTTAGAGGCCATGACGGTTTTAGAAAAAGCCTTAGCTGAGCGTGAAGGTCAGGAAACGCACCCAGGACTGGCTCATATGTACATTCATGTTATGGAGATGTCCCCTCATCCTGAAAAAGCTCTACGCGCTGCTGATAGTTTGCGCGAACTCATTCCTGATGCGGGTCATTTGCTTCATATGCCCTCCCATATTGATGTCTTATGTGGCGATTACTACAATGCTGTTGCCAGCAATGACCGCGCCATTGTGGCTGATAATAAGTATTTAGCAAAGGAAGGCCCTTTAAATTTTTATACCTCTTACCGCTGCCATGACTTTCACTTCAAGATTTATGCGGCAATGTTTTTGGGTCAGTATGGTGCTGCCCTTTCAGCAGTTAAAGAAATGATTGCGGGCATCAGTGATGAACTTCTTCGAATTAAAGAACCTAATATGGCAGATGCGCTCGAGGGTATCGTGTCCATGCATTTACATGTTTATATAAGGTTTGGCAAATGGAAGGAGATTTTAGATGAGGCCTTTCCTGACGACCAGGAGTTTTACGCCGTTACAACAACCATGCTTCACTACGCAAGGGCAGTAGCGTTTGCTGCCACTGGACATGTAACTGAAGCTGAAAAAGAGCGGGACCTGTTTAACGAAAGCTATCCCAGAATCCCGGAGTCACGGCGTATTTTTAACAATACCTGTCTTGACATTTTGGCAGTTGCCAGAGAAATGATGCAGGGTGAAATCGAGTACCGCAAAGGTAACTATAAGGCAGCCTTTGCACACCTAAAAGAGTCGGTTTATCTGGATGATAATTTGCTTTATGCGGAGCCTTGGGGTTGGATGCAACCTGCGCGGCACGCATTGGGTGCGCTTCTTTTAGAACAAGGATACACGCTCGAGGCTTCAGAGGTTTACCGCGCTGATCTGGGATTAGACCAAACCCTAAGTCGCCCTTCGCAACACCCTGATAATGTCTGGAGTTTGTATGGCTATGTCGAGTGTTTACGGAAACTGGGCAAAACCGAAGAGGCCGATGCTTTACAGCCTCGTTTAGATAGAGCGATTGCTAGAGCCGATGTGCCCATCCATGCTTCATGTTTTTGTAAGCAAGCGCCTCAATCCTGCTGTCATTCATCTTGACCTATAAGCCCTAAGGTATCTAGTAAGAAAGCATATTCAAAGGCTTTTTCCCTTAGGTATTCATAGCGGTCAGATGCACCGCTATGCCCAGCACCCAAATTGGTTTTTAGGAGCACATGATTTTGATCGGTCTTGAAATCCCGTAATTTGGCGGTCCATTTGGCAGGTTCCCAGTAGGCAACGCGTGGGTCATTGAGACCAGCGGTTACTAAAATGTTTGGGTATGACTTGGCTTCAATATTGTCATAAGGTGAGTAACTGAGCATGTAGTCGTAATAATCTTTATCATGGGGGTTACCCCATTCCTCGTACTCGCAGAGGGTTAAGGGAATGCTGCTATCTTGCATGGTAGTAATTACATCCATAAAAGGTACGCCTGCAAGGGCAGTCTTAAAAAGGTCAGGTGCCATATTGACGACAGCGCCCATGAGCAAACCCCCTGCACTTCGACCTTCTATGGCGAGATGCTCAGGTTTGGTATAGTTTTCGGCCATAAGATGTTTGGCACAAGCGATGAAATCGCTAAAGGTGTTTTTCTTATTTAAGAATTTGCCAGCTTCATACCAGGTTCTACCTAACGCGCCACCACCCCGAATATGCGCCATAGCAAAGACCACGCCTCGCTCAAGCAAAGCCAGACGGTGGCTTAAAAAGCCTGGCTCGACATTGGCACCATAAGAACCATAACCGTATAAAAAACAAGGACTATTGCCGTCTTGGACAAGACCCTTTTTATAAACCAGCGACATGGGGATGCGGGTGCCGTCTTCGGCCTGGGCATAAAGACGTTTGAGCTCGTACTTTGACTCATCATAGCCAGGAACAACAGTTTGTTTTTTTAGCTCGAGCGTTTGACTTGTCATATCATAGTCGTATATGCGGGCGGGGGTTTTTAGCGAGCTGTAGTTAAGGCGCAAGGTAGACGTTTCAAAAACAGGATTAGGCTCGAGGTTAAAAGTGTAAAGTTCGTGGGGAAATTCGACGCGCTTAGCTTCCTTTGTTTTTAAATCAAGGATACGCAAATGTTTTAAGCCAGCTTCGCGCTCAACCAAAACCAGATGCCCCGCAAACAGCTGCATACTTTCAATCATAATGCGTTCGTCATGAGCAATAAATTCGGTCCAGTTTTCCTGACCAGGCTTGCTTACGGGAGTAGTCATGATGTTATGGTGAATATCGCCATCTTGGTTGGTGAGCAAATAAAGCTTGCCGCTATGATGCTCGAGCTTATACCTCAGACCCCGTTCTCTAGGTTCTATCAGGCGAAACGCTGCCTCAGGTGTGTCAGCGTCCAGTAGACGCAGTTCTGTAGTCTCTAAACTGCTTGATTCCAGGTAAAGATACTTGCCATCTTTGGTTTTACGTACCAGGATTTCAAAAAGCGTATCTTCTTCATGAAAGCAAAGAACGTCTTCTGTCGGGTGCTTGCCCAGCTTATGTCTAAAAATTTTATAGGGTCGCGTGACCTCATTAATGACATTGTAAAAAAAACTTTGGCTATCACTGGCCCACTCGAGCGCGTAATAGCTCTCATGAATTTCTTCGGGCAGCAAATGCCCCGTTACTAAATCCTTGATGTAAATGCTAAAGCTTTCATAGCCTGTAGTATCTAGCGAATAGGCCAGCTTGCTCTGGTCGGGGCTAATGCGGAAAACGCCCAGCTCTAAAAAGTCTTTGCCTTTGGCTTCTTCGTTAAGGTCCAATAAAATGGCTTCGGGGGCGTCCAGACTTTGAAACTTTCGGCAGTAAACGGCGTAAGGCTTGCCCTTTTCTAGACGCTGATAATAATAGTAATCCCCCTGTTTAACAGGCACACTGCAATCATCCTCTTGTAAATAACCGCGCATCTCGGCAAAAAGCTTGGTCTGTAACGGATTGGTGTGTGCCATCACAGCGTCACAATAAGCATTTTCAGCTTCGAGGTAATGGAGCACATCAGGGTCATCTTTTTCTCTTAACCAATAGTAGTGATCTATGCGGGTATGACCATGGAGGCTGAGCGATTTGGCTATTTTTTTGGCCTTTGGCGGCGTTAAAAGCGACATAGGTTATACTATCTGAGAAGCTCAGTCGCTGATTTAATGAAGGCTACCTTTCTATCTTTAGGCCCAAGGGCTAGTATTTTGAGGTAAATTAGGTCATTATTACTTTTTAATTATGCTTCTTAAATACCTGGAGCTAAGAAGCATACTAAGAGTAGTTGCCTCAAGTCCTAAAACAGCAGTCTTTTTTAGGGTCTTTTAGTCAGCCTGCTTTACATTTTTAGGAGGTTTTGATGAAGCGCTTAGTCTTACTAATCTTTCTTAGCTTACTGGGCTCGAGCCTGGCACAAGGCACCTTGCGCATTGGGTGGGCAGGTAGTCCTGATACCCTAAACCCTGGCACCGCAGTTCTGGCAGAAGCCTTTACCTTGTTTGATCTGGTTTATGACTCCTTATTTAACCTCGAGCTTGATGGCAGTATTCAACCTGAATTGGTCGAAAGCTATGACGTCTCAGAAGACGGTAAGGTCTGGACCTTTAATATTCATCAGGGCGTTATGTTTCATGATGGCAAACCCTTAACGGCTGCCGATGTTGCCTTTAGTCTGGATTATTATAAAGCCAATACCGATTTCCCCTTTGCCAATGGCTACACCAGCTATTTTGACACCGTTGAAGCCAAGGATGACAGTAAGGTAGTCGTAACGCTCAGTGAAGCCATCCCAAATATGCTGAGCCAGCTGCTTTACCTCTATATTCTGCCCGAACATGTCTGGTCTGCTTACCCAGCAGGTAGTGCTGCCAGTGAGTTTGAAAATCTAGACATGATAGGTAGTGGCCCTTTTAAAATGACTGAGTACAAACAAGGTGAATTTGTCCGTTTGACCGCCAATAAAGAGCACTACGCCAAACCACCCAAGATTGATGAAGTCGTCTTTCAAACCTTTGGTTCGCAAGATGTTTTGGTACAGGCACTGAAAACAGGGCAAGTAGATATGATTACCGAAATGCCAAATACGGCGGTGGTAAGTCTACGCAATGATCCCAACATAGAATTGGTTTTGGGTGCGCCGCTAGCCCCTTCGGTACGTGATGTTTTCTTTAATCTAACCACCGCTGAAACGTGTCCAGCCGATGACGGTATTTGCTCAGGGCATCCTGCCCTTTTAGATTTAACCGTTAGAAAAGCGCTGGCGCATGCGACTGACAAACTGCAAATCATTGATGTTGCACTGTTGGGCTTAGGTAGCCCAGGTACAGGCATCATTATGGATGGTATGGGCGAGTGGTACAACACGGAAGTCAAAGACTATGATTATGACCCTGAAGCTGCCAATAAGCTTTTGGATGATGCAGGTTATCTGGATACCAACAACGACGGCGTTCGTGAAATGCCTGATGGTAGCCGTGACCTTTCATTTCGTTTTTACTGGCCAAATGATGTCATCGAAGCACCCCGCGTTGCAGAATTGCTTTCCCAAATGTGGGGAGATATTGGGGTGAAGCTCGAGCTTCAAGCCTTAGATCCTGATGCACTCACCTCAGTCTGTTGCCCAAGCTTTGACTATGACATTATGATGTGGGGCTGGAGCTCCGACCCTGACCCAGGTTTTATGTTAAGCATTTTAACCACTGATGAGGTCACCACGGGAACCAGTGAAACAGGATACTCAAACCCAGAGTATGACGAGCTTTATAGTGCTCAGGCCACCGAACTTGACCCTGCAAAACGGCAGGCGATTGTTTGGCAAATGCAAGATATTATGATGCGCGATTTGCCCTATATCATCCCTTACTATCAGCAGCAGGTTCAGGCATTTAGGACTGACCGCTTTAGTGGCTGGAGGACTGACGCCACCAAGGTCGCGCTCGAGGATCCTAGTTCATTAACCCAAATAGAGGCTATTCAGTAAATTTTGCAATGACCTCAACTAACGAACCCTCCCCCTGTTTTGATGATTTTCAGCTAAAGAACCCTGGGAGGGTTTTTGCTATTCCCTTTTCTAGTGATAAAGCGTGACTAAGCTCATTTTAAGAAAACTTGGTTGGGCGCTCGTCACGATTGCCTTTGTGCTCTTGCTTAATTTCTTTTTGTTTCGGGTTATGGGCGACCCGACAAGGCTCTTAAAGGACCCCAGACTGACCCAAGCAACCATTGAAGCTATTCGGGTAAGGTTTGGGCTAGATAAACCAGTAATTAATTGTTTTGAAAGCCTTAACCCTGTGAAGGTCAGCTTGCAAGCTTGTGCGGTTAATCCGTTTGAAACCCAGTTTTCTGCTTATATAAGTAATTTGCTTAAAGGTGATCTAGGGGTAAGTTTCCACTCGCAGCGCCCTGTTGCTGATTTACTGGGTGAGCGCCTCTGGAATACGATTTTGCTCATTGGAGCTGGGCAAATTCTTGCCATTATTATTGGCGTTACGCTTGGACTTTTTGCTGCCTGGAAGGCGCGTACGGCTCTTGACTACACGGCGCTCATTGCTAGTCTTGCTGCCTGGAGTTTGCCGACATTCTGGCTTGGCATTTTATTACTATTTTGGGGTTCACATTATTTTGGATTGCCTTTGGGTGGTAAGGAAACCATTGGCTCGGGCTTAGCTGGCTGGGGGAGACTGGTAGATATAAGCAAGCATCTCCTTTTACCCACTTTAACGTTTACCCTCGTATTTATAGGTGAATACATGCTGATTATGCGCTCAACGGTGCTTGACGTTTTATCGGAAGATTATATTCTCACCGCCAAGGCCAAGGGTCTAACGACCTTTCAGATTCTTAAAGACCATGCCCTTAGGAATGCCATGCTACCGATCGTTACGATCGTTGCGCTGAATCTGGGTTTTACCGTCGCAGGCGCTATACAGATTGAAACAGTTTTCTCCTGGCCAGGTTTAGGTCTTACTATTTTTGAAGCAGTAGGACGGCGTGATTACCCTGTTTTGCAAGGTGCTTTTTTACTCTTAGCCGTTAGTGTTGTACTCGCCAATGTCATTGCAGATTTGCTTTATACCTTTCTTGACCCAAGGGTGAGGTTAGGTTAATGCAGGGATTTTGGCAGGCATTCAAACGTAACCGCATGGGGGTAGTTGGCTTGAGCATGATCGTCTTGACGATATTCATAGCCATCTTTGCGCCTTTACTCGCCCCCTATAACCCAAAAGAACGCGTCAGGGTCACCTTAGACAGTATCTATGCCAGGCCGAGCAGCGAGCATTGGTTTGGTACTGATGACGCGGGAAAAGATGTCTTATCTAATTTTATTTATGGGGCCAGAGTTTCTTTAACCGTTGGCTTTTTTGCTTCCTTTATTTCCGTCGTTATTGGTGGAGCCATAGGTCTAATTGCAGGCTTTTTTGGGGGGCGTATTGAAAATTTACTTATGCGTTTTACTGACATTGTGCTGGTGATTCCCGATTTGCCTTTAGCGGTAGTGCTGGTGGCACTAACCAAACCCAGCCTTATGAATATCATTATTGTAATTGGCATATTGGGCTGGACGGGAACGGCACGTTTGGTGCGTAGTCAAACCATTAGCGTCAAGGAACGTAAGTTTGTTTTGCGGGCTAAAGCGATTGGCGCGCATCCGCTTTATATATTGCGAAAGCATATTTTCCCGCTGGTCTTACCGCTTATGGTAGCTAATACCGTGCTGGTTATTTCGCTGGCAATTCTGAACGAAAGTGCTTTGGCCTTTTTAGGTCTAGGTGACCCAAGCACCCTGAGTTGGGGGCAAATGCTCAATTTTGCTTTTACCCGCGGGGCGATGAGTAGTGGTGCTTGGTGGGCGCTTTTAGTGCCTGGCTTGGGAATTGTCTGGTTAGTTTTGGGGTGTACGCTCTTGGGGCAGGGTTTCCAGCAGATTTTAAATCCGCGTTTGGAAAGTCATCACTTGCAAAAGTCAGAGATGATTGCTTTAGAGGCTGCCAATGGCTAATACGCTACTTGAGGTTAAAGGTTTAAGCGTTGACTATTTGGGTGAGAAGAAAGCAAAGGCTTTAGAAAATGTCAGCTTTAGCGTGCCTGAGGGCAGTATTGTGGGGGTGGTGGGTGAATCGGGTTGTGGTAAAACCACGCTCATGCTGGCCCTTTTACGCCTTTTGCCACAAGCTGGACGTATAGTTGCAGGTGAAGTTCTATTTAATGGGCTTGACCTCGTGCGGCTAAGTGAAGCTGATATGAGAGAGCTTCGCTGGCAAGAGTTATCAATCATTTTTCAGGGAGCGATGAACGCGCTAAATCCTGTGAAAACAGTAGAAAACCAGATTACTGAAGTGTTGCTCAGGCAAGATAGTAATAAGGCAAAGGCTAGCAAGCGGGTAGATGATCTTCTAGAAATGGTGGGTATAGGTCGCAACCGAAAAAGCCAGTATCCGCATCAATTTTCGGGTGGGATGCGCCAGCGTGCCATGATTGCTATGGCACTGGCTTGTAACCCGAAACTCATTATTGCTGATGAGCCGACGACTGCCCTTGATGTTATGGTGCAGGCACAAATCCTTGAACTGCTAATGCGCTTACGTAGCGAGCTTGATCTGACGATTTTGCTCGTAACGCATGACTTGGGGGTGATTGCTGAAGCATGTGATGCAGCGCTGGTTATGTATGGCGGCGTGGTTGCCGAATACGCTTCGATTGACACTATTTTTAATGCACCCCGGCACCCTTATACTCAGGCTTTATTGCAAGCCTTTCCTGATCACACCAAAGCTAAAACCCAGCTGATTAGCATTCCAGGGTATCCACCCAAATTAGATGATCTGCCTCCAGGTTGCCGTTTTGCGCCACGCTGCTCACAGGTCTTTTCAAAATGCACAATGACTTCGCCGCCGCTTTTGAGTTACGGTGAAGGGTTTGCTAGTTGCCATTTATTGGAAAACGTATGAGCCTGCTAGAGGTAAACGATTTACACAAACATTTTTCCCTGCGTAGTGGATTAGGGCAGTCGCTTACCGTAAGGGCGGTAGATGGCATCAGCTTTGATCTTGCGCAAGGTGAGGTGCTGGCTTTGGTTGGGGAATCGGGCTGTGGTAAATCAACCTTGGCCTTAACGCTCATGAATTTGGAGGTTTCAACCTCAGGCAAGGTTCTATTTAACGCCAAAGAAATTACGGGTTTAAAAGGGCGTGCTTTAAAAGATTTAAGACGCGAGATTCAGATGATTTTTCAAGACCCTTATGAGTCGCTAAATCCGCTAATGACCATAGAAGAGATTGTGGCTGAGCCGCTCAAAGTTCATGGTTTGGCTAAGGCGAAACCTGAAAGAACTCAAAGGGTCAAAAAAGCGCTCGAGGATGCAGGTTTAAACCCAGCCGAGAGTTACCTAAACCGCCGACCTCATGAACTCTCGGGGGGGCAAAGGCAGCGGGTTGTAATTGCTGCAGCTCTCGTTTTAGAACCCAGCCTTTTGATTGCCGATGAACCGGTCTCGATGCTAGACGTTTCGATACGCGCTGAAGTTTTGGGTGTGTTGGAGCACTTAAAGCTCGAGCGCTCGGTTGCCATGCTCTTTATTACCCATGATTTAGGAACGGCAGCACATTTTGCTGACCGCATTGCCGTTATGTACTTGGGGCGTATTGTGGAATTGGGTGAAACCAAAGAAGTGCTAGAAAACCCGCAACATCCTTACACTCAAGCGCTCTTATCAGTTATTCCTGTACCTAACCCCAGGCTGCGCCGCAAGCATATTATTTTGCAGGGTGACCCGCCTAACCCCATTCACATTCCTTCGGGTTGCCGTTTTCACCCACGTTGCCCAGTGGCAATAGCGAGTTGCTCAAAGACAGAGGTTGCCTTAACGTCTGTAGGTGAAAACCATCAGGCAGCCTGTCTTCTGCTAAGAAATAGCTAGTCGAGAATCTCTTTTACCCGACCGACCTCGCCACTTTCCAAACGTACTTTAATGCCATGCGGATGATTCGGAGATTTGGTCAAGATAGCTTGCACGATACCTTCGGTAAGTCTACCTGTGCGCTGATCTTGCTTTAAGACAATGGCTACGCTCGAGCCGATTTTGATTGCAGTTCGCTGAGTTCCGTTCATGACTTAGCTTACCGCAGTCTCGGTTTAGGAAAGCTCTCCGACACTATCCTCGACAGCTCTGACCAGTTCAGCACTACGAATGAGGCTCGAGACTCTATCTAATTCGGGTCTCAAATAACGGTCTTTGTCCAGATGCGGTATCTCGCTGCGCAATTTTTGATGGGCTGTGTTAACCCCCAGGCCAGGTTTTAAAGGACTATGAAAGTCTAGCGCCTGCGCTGCCGAAACGATTTCTATGGCTAAGACAATCAAGACATTTTCAAAGATGCTGCGTGCTTTACGGCAAGCGTGGGTTCCCATAGAAACATGATCTTCCTGATTGGCACTGGTCGGAATCGAGTCAACAGAGGCAGGGTGCGCCAGAACTTTGTTTTCACTCACCAGGGCTGCTGCTGTGTACTGACTAATCATAAGTCCAGAATTAAGCCCACCTTGATCTGCTAAAAAGGCAGGTAACCCTGAAAGGGAGGGGTTGAGCATTTGCTCGATGCGCCTTTCGCTGATATTGGCCATTTCGGCTAAAGCAATGCCCAAATAGTCAGCGCTAAGGGCTAAAGGCTGCCCGTGAAAGTTCCCTGCGGAAATCACCTTGTCCTCATCCCAGACAATCAGAGGATTATCGGTAACGCTGTTAAGCTCATTCAGTAAGACTTGTTTGATATGAGCCAGCGCGTCACGCGAAGCCCCGTGGACTTGTGGCACGGCCCTCAAACTATAAGCGTCCTGCACTTTATCGCAGTCAATATGCGAGCGCTGAATTTCGGAGTCTTGCAGAATCTGCATCATATTTTTGGCTACCGTGATAGCGCCTGGATGGGGCCTGAGTCTGGTTACGGCAGGGTCAAAAGGACGATGACTGCCTTTTAGAGCTTCGACGCTCATGGCTGCGGCAAGGTCGGCGGTTTTGAACAAGATGCTCGCATCCCAGACCAAAAGTGCCAGCATACTGGTCATGGCTTGCGTACCGTTAATGAGGGCAAGACCTTCTTTGGCTTGTAAGACCAGAGGCTCGAGCCCCAACTTTGCCAAGACATCCGCCGAAGGTCTAATCTTCCCTTGGTACTCAACCTCACCTTCGCCAATAAGCGGCAAACACATATGCGAGAGGGGTGCCAAATCCCCAGAGGCTCCAACAGAACCCTGCGAGGGAACAACGGGGTGAACGCCTTCATTCAAAAAGGTGAGCAAGTACTCAATAACAATGGGTCTAACGCCAGAGTAACCATGTGCCAAGGACTGCGCCCGTAGTAAGAGCATGCCTCTAACTACTTCAGTTGGAAAAGCTTCACCAACGCCTATTGCGTGAGATAAGAGCAAATTGCGCTGAAGCTCGGTGACTTCGTGTGCCTTGATGCGAACCGAGGCAAACTTGCCAAAGCCTGTGGTAATGCCATATACCGTTTGGTTTTCGCGCAAGAGTTTTTCAACATAGCGCCGACCTTCTTCGACGCGCTCTAAAGCCTCAGGATGAAGTGCTACCCCTTCCTGATTTCTAACAATACTAATAAACCGCTCGAGCCCAAGCTCTTTATTTATCTGATAAGCCATAAGGCACTCCTAATGTTTGCTTAAAACCATCCTACAATCTGTATATACAAGTTTCAAGATGTTTGAGAGAAAGAAGAAAACCTCACTACTATTAATAGCTTGAATACATTTAGAATCCCTTGTTTTACCCTAAAGATTAGCTTGAATTCGCTTGCATTTGATATAGTTTGAGTTTGCAGCCTAGACAAAAATGCAGAATTATTTTATTGTTGTCTATACAGCTTTGGTCTTGAATTTTGCGAGGTATATGTGAGTACTTATTCGAAAAAATTGCTGGCTTGCTGGCACCCAGTGGCCTATGCGCATGAGGTAAAAGCAGCCGAGCCTTATAGCACCAAGCTCCTGGATGAGGCTTTGGTTATCTGGCGCTCGAGCGACGGCAAAGCCCACGCTATGCGTGACCTTTGTATTCATAGAGGGACAGCTTTATCATTGGGTTGGGTTGCCGATGATTGCATCATTTGCCCCTATCATGCCTGGCGCTACGATGCCAAAGGTGACTGTGTTTTAATACCGCAATCGAAACATGTGACCATACCCACCAAAGCCAAAACGCCTGTTTACCTGTGTCAGGAGCGTTATGGGCTTATCTGGGTTTGTCTAGCTTCTCAAGCTGTCTACGACCTTCCTGAGATACCCGAGTTTGAAAAAGGTGACTGGAAAGTTGTCAATACGGGGCCGTTTGACTGGGATAGTGACGCCTCGAGGCAGGTTGAAAACTTTACCGATTTTGGACACTTCCCCTGGGTGCATCCAGGTTTGCTGGGTGACCCGCAAAGACCCCTTGTGCCAGACTATGAGGTGGAAACCAAAGGGCATATTTTGCACTACAGCATTGTTAGGCCCGAAGCCAGCAATTCCGATGATTTTCCCGTCTTTGCCAATGAAGAAGTGGTGCAACCTGTCAGGCGCAGCCGTTACGAACTTCACTTACCCTACACTATCGTTTTAAGGCTAGGTTGGGGTGCGGAAAAAGGCATGGTTTACTTTTTTGTCTCGCAGCCGATTTCTAAAGATAAGTGCCGAGGTTACTGCATCATTGGGCGAAATTATGATCTTGAGCAGCCAGATACGGTATTGCAAAACTTTGAGGATGTCATTTTTGGGCAAGATAAACGGGTGGTCGAGTCGCAGCGACCCGAGCAAGTCCCTTTTGATCTGGCAGATGAGCTTCATTTGCAGTTTGATGCGGTGGCGATTCATTACCGTAAGGCAATGAATAAAGAAGAATTAGCCTACTGGCATATGTATGACTAAA
>JAHEBB010000061.1 GCA_024642575.1 Trueperaceae bacterium
CCTTTTCTTAGGCTGGTATGACAGCTACGGCGCACTCCTTGCACCCTATACCAGCCACAGCATGCCCCGTGTTCCCTTTATGATTGCCTTGACCGTCAATTCATTTGCCCGCTATTTGCTGATTGATAATAATGAGCGCATCAAAACCCTTATTGTTGAAACGATGGATGATTTGCTTGAAAACTGCCTTGGTCCTGATGGGCTGTTTTTCTATAAGGAACTTCCCTCACTACAACGCTCTGCACCTACACCACATGCGCTCGAGGCACTTACCCACGCCTACCGAATCACGGGCAAAAGGCATTATTTGGAAATAGCTACAAGGCAATTTGCTGCGCTGGTAGATAGACCCTTAGAAGGCTCAAGCGGCGGTAAGTATCTTGACCCAAGTGGCGCAGTTATTCAAGGAAGCGGTGGTGGGCGCATTTTTGCTGATAAGTACAGTTCGATTCTTCTCTTTGCCGCTGAGGCCACGCCTTTGGGTCTGCTGGACTGGTATGACTATCCGTTTTAGCAAGGGAGGAAATCTGTGCTCGAGCTTCATATAAACGGTCAAACAAAACGCGTTCAGGCTGAGGCTGAAACACCCTTTATCTATGTACTGCGCAATGAATTAGGGCTTGTCGGTACAAAGCAAGGCTGCTCACTGGGCCAGTGTGGTGCCTGCACCATTTTGGTAGATGGCAAAGCCCTGCGTGCTTGTGAAACAGCTACTGAAACCTTGAGTGGTAAAAGCATCGTTACCATTGAAGGTCTCAAGGAAACTTTTCTTCAAGATGCTTTCATCGCTGAACAAGCAGCGCAGTGTGGCTACTGCATTAGCGGCATCATTATGACTGCGGCGGCTTTGCTCAGAACAAACCCCAAACCTGGCAAACAAGAAATCAAAACAGCACTTAAAGACAATCTATGCCGCTGCGGAACACATAACCGAATTTTAAAAGCAATAGAAAAAGCCTCTCAGACCCATTCTGAAAGTGTTCGTCATGTCTGACTTGGCTAAACATTTTCCTCCGATACTTACAAAGTATCCCCTGGTCAAATCATGGCTAAAGATTAATCCTGACAATACGGTAAGCGTTTTTCCGGGCAAAGTGGAACTAGGTCAAGGAATACGAACTGCACTGGCACAAATTGTTGCTGAAGAACTCGAGCTACCCTTGCAGCAAATCTGTATTTCTGAAGTCACTACCCAGGATTCACCCGATGAAGGCTACACCGCAGGCAGCGCTTCGCTAGAGCAAAGCGGTCTTGCCCTCAGACTGGCAGCTGCTCAACTAAGAGAAAGTTTAAGGAGGGCGGCAGCCTTAAGGTATGAAACACCGCTCGAGCTCATTGACTTAAAAGACGGCAAGGTCTGGCAAAATGAAACGTTTCTTTGTGGGTATGCAGAGCTTAAGGACTGGCTCGAGCCAGACGAAACTATCTCTGGGCAGATTGCCCCCAAATCCCCCAACACGCATAAACTGATTGGTCAGGCAACGCAGCGGCTGGACATTCTTGCCAAGGTCAAAGGCGAAGCCAGCTTTTTGCACGATATACGCTTACCCGAGATGGTACACGGGCGCATTTTACGCCCTACCGTTTATGGTGCAAAACTAAAGTCCCTTGATATAACAGGGCTCGAGCTAACTGGACTAATCAGGCTCGAGCGTCAGGGAAATTTTGTTGGACTTGTTTGTCAGGAAGAATATCAGGCTGTGAAAGCGCTGGAAAAACTTACTCAAAGAGCTACTTGGGAAACCTTTGAACTGCCTCATTTTGCAAACATACATAACCATTTAAGAGCTTTAGTAACCGAAGATGTCGTGGTTAAAGAAGGAAATCCTGAAGCGACTTTGGAAAGGTCTGAGAAACGGCTCGAGGCTAGTTACACTACACCTTATCAGGCGCACACTTCGGTCGCACCCTCTTGCGCTATCGCCTTATTTAAAGATGAGCACTTAACCGTTTGGACGCATAGTCAGGGGATTTACCCGCTCAGGCGAGAGCTTGCCAAGCTGCTAAACCGTCCTGAGGATAGTCTGACCTTGATTCATAAAGAAGGCCCTGGTTGCTACGGTCATAACGGTGCAGATGATGTTGCCGCAGATGCAGCTCTTCTGGCTCTCGCTGTTCCAGGCAAACCTGTGCGCGTCCTATGGAGTTTAGAACAAGAATTACAACATGAACCCTATAGCCCTGCCATGATGCTTGATATAAAAGCTGGACTCGCTGCTAATGGCAAGGTCAACGTCTGGGATTTTACGGGCTTAACCGATACGCATGTCGGGCGACCTGGAGGTACAGGTGACCGTTTAAGAGCAGGTTGGGAACGCTCAGGTACACAGCTAAAGTGGCCTGGCCCTTCTGAAGGTGGTTACCGAAACGCCGAAACGCTTTATAACTTGGGGGAAGCAAAGGTAACAACCAAGTTTTACCAAGGCCCTTTAAGAGTCTCAGCTTTAAGAACACTTGGAGCATTTGCTAATACCTTTGCCAATGAATCCTTTATGGACGAGCTTGCCTATCTGGCAGGTTCAGACCCAGTAGCCTTTAGGCTCGAGCATCTTGATGATAGGCGGGCAAGGGCCGTCATCGAAATCGCTGCCCAAAAGGCTAACTGGCAAGCCCATGCAAGTCCAAGTGGTCAGGGCTTAGGCATTGCCTTTGCACGCTATAAAAATGTTAAGGCTTATGTAGCACAAATAGTAAAGTTAACACTAAACAGCGAAACAGCCGAAATCCAGATTGAAAAGGTGATTACTGTTTGTGACGCAGGGCAAATCATTAACCCAGATGGCTTAAAAAACCAGCTCGAGGGTGGCACAGTCCAAGGGATAAGCCGAACGCTCTACGAAGAGGTGCATTTTGACTGGGATGGCGACGGCATGCATGACTGGGATGCTTATAGGGTTATTGGTTTTGAAACCATTCCTGAAATCGAAACTTTCCTTATTGACCAACCAGCATTGCCCATTCTAGGGGCGGGTGAAGCTTCCATGCCGCCAATGGCTGCTGCTATTGCCAATGCCCTATATGACGCAACTGGCATCCGCATGCGAGATTTACCTATAACACCTGAGCGCATTAAAAAACGGTTAGAAACCCTATCCGAAACAGAGCTAGAAAAAGTCATTCTCTAAAAGGAGATTAATGTGAAAGTCCTATTTATTGGTGGAACAGGGTTTATAAGCACAGCAGTAAGTCGCATGGCAGTCGAAAGAGGCATAGAGCTTTATCACTTGAACCGTGGCAAACGTCAGGAGCCAATGGCTGGTATTAGGCACTTGGTGGCTGATTTTCATAACAAAGAAGAAACTCAGAAGGTTCTTGAGGGGCTCGAGTTTGATGTCATTGTTGACTGGATAGCTTTTAAACCCGAGGACATTGAGCGAGACATTGAACTATTTACAGGACGTTGCAAACAATTTGTCTTTATCAGCTCAGCGTCAGCGTATCAAAAACCCGTTAGTGATTATCTCATCACGGAATCAACGCCCTTGGCTAATCCCTACTGGCAATACTCTCGTGACAAGATTGCCTGTGAAGACCTGCTGATGAAAGCCTACCGCGAAGACGGTTTTCCCGTAACTATCGTGCGCCCGTCCTTGACCTATGACCCTCAGTTTCCTATTGCGATTGGGGGTTGGGGCTGTTACACACTCGCCGATAGACTTTTAAAGGGCTTGCCCATTATTGTTCATGGGGACGGGTCATCACTCTGGGTGGTTACACATGCCGAAGATTTTGCGAAAGGTTTTCTAGGCTTACTTGGCAATTATGCAACGCTTGGTCACGCTTTTCACATCACCTCAGATGAGGTTCTCACCTGGAACCAGCTCTATGAAACCATTGCTGATGCGCTTGGGGTAAAGGCTAATAGTGTTCATATGTCTTCAGATTTTATTGCTGAGGTTTTGCCGCATATGCATGGTGGGCTAATTGGAGATAAAACCTGGAGCGTAGTTTTTGATAACAGTAAAATCAAGCGCTTTGTACCCGATTTTAAAGCAACCATTCCCTTTAGAGAAGGTATAAGGCGTACCTTAGCCTGGTTTGACGCTGATGAAAGTCGTAAACGCATTGACTCCAAAGTAAATGCCGACATGGACTTACTCCTCAAAACCTATGCTAAAAAACGAGTCAGTAATGGATGAAACTCTTATAAACGTTGCCGTGGTCACAGGGGGACATGCCTTTAATGTTCCAGAATTTCAGCATTTGTTTGAACGCATGACAGGTATTAAAGCCTATATTCAGCATCTGGATGATTTTGCTTCAGCCGCCGAAAGTCAAAGAGATGCCTATGATGTGGTTTTACTTTACATCATGATGATGGATGATCCAACTGATGATCTGCCCGGATTTCGGGGCAAGCCAAAGAGGGCGCTCGAGCGCCTCACTCATACTCCCCAGGGCCTTATCATCATGCATCATGGTTTGCTGGCTTACCCCAACTGGCCCTTTTGGGATGAGCTGGTTGGCATAGACCAAAGAGATTTAAAAAGTTATGAGCATGATGTTAGCCTAAACCTCAAAGTGGAAAATCCAAATCATCCTGTTATGCAGGACTTAAGCGACTGGCAAATGGTTGATGAAACCTACGAACTTACAGACCCTACCGCCAAGGTTGAAACCTTGTTAAGCGTAAAAGCTGAAAAAAGTATGCATACGGTTGCCTGGGCGCATCAGGTGAGGCAAAGCCGCGTTTTTTGTCTTCAACTCGGGCATGATGAGGAGGCTTTCCAAAATGCCCAGTTTCAACAGCTTCTTACTCAAGCCATTGCCTGGACCTGTCACAAAAGTTAAACCTTAGGAGAATTCATGAGCGATTATCAAACACGTATTGAGCACTACCTAAAAACAGAGGTCGCTGCCCCCAGACAAATCGGTAACGGTCGCGCAGAAATTTTTCACCAAATTGCCAAACTTACTCAAAATGAAGGGCCATTGCAAGAGGATTTTATTGCTTCTACAACGACACTTATCAATACTCGTCTTGACTGTGCCGATTTTGCCTTGGCTGGTGTTTTAAGGCTACTTTACTTGTATAGTGAACATCCTTTGCTCGAGCCTCACATGCGCGAAGACTTAGAGCAAGCCACATTAAATTTTTGCTACTGGTATGACCAACCTGGCATAAAAGGAATGTGTTTTCACACTGAAAACCATCAGATTCTGTTTCATTGTTGCGAGCTTTTGGCAGGGCAGCTTTTTAAGGATACAGTCTTTGCCAATAGTGGCAAAACGGGAGCCTGGCATGCTGAGCATGGTGCAACAAGGGCAAAGGAATGGTTGGAGCAACGTGCCAAATTTGGCTTTTCTGAGTGGCTGTCTAACTGCTACTTTGAAGAAGATTTACTGGCCCTTATAAATCTGTACGATTTTTCTGAAGATGAAGACGTAAAAGAAAAAGCAGGCAAACTCATAGATATTGTTTTACTCGAGCTTGCGCTACACAGTTTTCAAGGTGTTCTAGCGACCACGCATGGTCGTACCTATTCTCGCTGGATTACCAGTGGTCGCAGTGAGCCGACCGCGCAAATCTCCTGGTTGCTGTTTGGCAAAGGCGAGCTTTATAGCGGGCCAGGGCTTTACCACACAGGTACCAACTTTGCTCTAATTTCTTTTGCTACCAGCGGCTATCAATGTCCTCACGTCATCCAGAAAATTGCCGATGATGAGCCTGATGAAATCTTTTTGCGCGAGCGTCATGGACTAGATGTGAAAGAAGCAGCCAGTTACGGATTAGACCCCAACAAAGTCAGCAGCAATATGTTTTTCTGGGCCTGCCAAACCTCACGTCATCCAGAGGTTAGAGCCGCATCTTTAGCAGTTGCCGAAATCGCTGAGCATCCTTGGCTCGTGGATTTTGTTGAAGGCGTTGATGAACCGCTCGAGCGTTCTAAAGCCCTCATCGAAGAGGCTGGCGGTATCTTTGATGGCGATGCGGTAAATACGGCACTTAGCAGTGTAAACATCGTTACTTACCGCACACCTGATTACCAGCTTAGTTGCGCCCAAGATTTCCGCGCGGGTAAACCGGGTTACCAGCAACACCCCTGGCACGCCGCGCTGGGTATCGATGCCGTCGTTTTTACCAGTCACCCAGGTACCGATGACGAAAGCAGTGACCATCTCTCTCGCCCTAATTTCTGGGCAGGCAATCGCTGGTTGCCAAGGGCAGCGCAACATAAAAATGTACTCGTTTGCATTCATCATGTGCCCCAAAATGACCCTCGTCCTTACTCGCATGCCTGGTTTCCTAAAGCAGCTTTTGATGAGGTTTTTCAAGATGCCAACTGGACATTGGCACGTAAAAATGAGGGCTACATAGCGCTGTATTCACAAAATGTGGCAAGGTGGGCAACGGAGGGTTTGTACAAAGATACCGAACTTCGCGCCAACGCCAGAGACAACATCTGGCTTTGTGAAATGGGCAATGCCAAACAGCACGGAAGTTTTGCAGCGTTTGTTAAAGCAATAAACAATTCTGAAGTTAGCTGTAAGGGTCTAAGCATCAACTATCAATCGCCAAGTCTTGGTGGCTTGAGTTTCGGCTGGGCTGAAGATTTACTGGTCGCTGATCAGGCTATTCCCTTGCATAATTACAAGCGCTTTGATAACCCGTATATACAAACAGAATTTGCCGAAATGAACTATGAAATGAAGGTTGAAGAAGAGGTTTTTAGGCTCGAGCTTTAACCTCTAAGCCCTAAACCCTAGACTTAGGTAAAAGATTTAAGGTTATAATCTCCAAAGATAAAAAACCTACAGTCATAGTTCAGGTCTTTTAGAAGATTTGTCTCAATTTCTAAAATGCCAGTTCTTTGTAGGTTGACATCTAACTATTCTAGGAGGAAAAGATGAAAAGACTACTTATTTCCATTGTCCTGCTCTTTAGCCTTAGCCAAGCCCAAGATTCTGTGCTCTTTATAGTCCCTGCAGAGATCTCTGGGGGAGGAGCTACGGTAGGAAACAACTGGGCAGATGGCGTTAAGTTAGCTGCCGAACATATCAATGCTGCTGGTGGTATTTTGGGTGCGCAGGTTGTTACAGAAGTGCTTGATACCCAAACGGACCCGCCTACCTCTAAAGCCGTAATTGCTAAAGGTCTGGAAAAGAATCCTTTTGCGGTGATTGGTCCTGTTTACTCGGGTTCGACCATTGTAAATATGGTTGAGGCTGAGCGTGCGAAAACGCCACAATGGGTTGGCTCTGAGGCAGCCAGCATTACTCAGCAAGGCAATCAATTTATTTTCCGCACCTCGAGCGGTCAAAATGGTTCGATTCCCAAAGTCACCAAATTTATGAAAGACGAAGGCATAAACTCCGTCGTCATCATTTATGTCAATAACGAATTTGGTCAGGGGGGTCGTGCCGCCGCCGTTGAGAACTTTGGCAACTTAGGGATTGATGTCAAGCTCGAGCTTTCCACTGAGCAGCAACAAGCCGACTTTACCCCTGAAGTTTTGCAAGCCATTATGGTCGGTGCTGACGCCATCTTTGCTTATGTCAACGAAGAAGAAAGTGCCCGCCTCTTAATTGCCTTGCAGCAGCAAGGGGTTACTATTCCTGTTTTTGGCGAAGCCGTGCTTTTAAGTCAAGTCGTTCTTGATCTAGCTGGTGACGCTGCCAACGGCGTTGCGGGCCACGTAAACTTAACCGCCGAAGCTCCCGTTCCTGCGGTACAAGAATTCAGAGCCGCCTTTGAAGCCAAATATGGCTACACTCCAGACCATAACGCTATGAAAGGCTATATCGCTATGTTCGTAGCCAAAGAAATGGCCGAACGCGTAGGCTCATTTGATAAACTCGCCGTAGCTGAGCAACTTCACTGCTCCCTCATTACCACTGAAGATGAGCCAGGTGTTCTTATGGATATTGCCTATGATGAAAATGGCGATATTGACCGCGACACCTTCCTCATTAGTATTCAAGATGGAAAACAAGTAGTGACAGGTGTTTTACCCCGCCTTAAAAATACTTGTGCTGATCAGTAAAATTTGAGTAGCTAGGGAGCCTTTTTGGGCTCCCTATAACTTACTCCATATTCTTTATGCAACTACAATTTTTTGTTCAACTTCTTGTTTCTGGTATTGCCACAGGTGCAATTTACGCGCTTATGGCAGTTGGCTTTGCTTTACTCTGGCAAACCTCTGGCACCATTAACTTTGCCCAAGGTGAATTTATTATGGTCTCGAGCTTTATTATTTTGTGGCTTATGGGGCTTTTACATATTGGCTTAGTACCTGCATTTTTCTTAGCCATGTTTATTTCCATGTTTATTTTTGGTTTTTTATTTAAACGTATTTTGGTTGACCCCTTGTTAAAGTATGGCGATGTCCCTTTAATTATTGCAACTATTGGTCTGGGCATGATTATTCGCGAATTAACCCGCATATTCTGGGGTGCTAATGCCTTACCTTTTCCTTCTCTTGTCAAAAACAAGATTCTCATTTTTGGTGGTCTCAGAGTTGGTACTGCTGATCTCGTCACCATTGCCGTTGCCATTGTCATTATAGCTGCCTTACAGCTTTTTCTAAATAAAACCTTTGTCGGTCGCAGTATGGAAGCAACTGCTCAAAATCAAGATGTTGCCCGCATTTTGGGCATCAATGTTGATCGCATGATTCTTTACACCTTTTTAATCAATGCTTTTCTGGTCACCTCGGCAGCTTTGCTCGTTACCCCTAAACTTCTCGCCAAATTTAGCAGTGGTGAAACCTTTGGGCTTATTGCGTTTATGGCAGCAATTATTGGTGGTTTTAATCAGGTACGTGGCGCACTGATTGGTGGTTTTCTGATTGGCATTATTGATAATCTTGCCAAGTTTTATTTAGCAAGGGTGCATTTGCCTTTTACAGATATCACTTTGAATCTTTCCCCTTACGCCCTCGCGATTCCGCTTCTTTTGCTTATCGGGGTGATTCTCTTTAAACCCGAAGGTATTTTTGGTCGCAAAGAAGAGCGAAGCATATGAGTAGTAAGCTTAATAGTACTATTCAAGGTCAGCAGCTTGTTAAAACGGAAACGCTCAAAAGCTTCGATTACCTTACCTGGGGCTTGGCTATTGCCCTTATTATTGGGCTCATTTTGGCACCTCTATGGCTCAAGAACTATGGTCTCATTTTGCTCTGCACCTGGGCATTTAGAACCGTAGCGGTTCAAGGCTTAAACCTGACCATGGGATACGCGGGGCAGGTTTCTCTGGCGCAGGCTGCCTTTATGGGGGTAGGAGCCTACACCTCAACCTTGCTCATTTTAAAGGCGGGCGTAAACTATTGGCTTGCCTTAATCATTGCTCTACTTATTAGCCTCTTAATTGGCTTTTTGATTGGCTTTCCTGCTTTGCGCATTAAGGAAGGGCATTATTTGGCGTTTGTCACCTTAGGCTTTGCCAATCTCATTTGGTTGGTTTTACGTAATGAGCAGTGGCTCACCAATGGCCCCTTAGGTATCCGTGATATTCCTCGTCCTAGCATCTTTGGTTACTCCCTTTTTGAACCCATCAGATTTTATTATTTTTCGCTTATTATGCTGGCGCTGGTAACCTTGGTGGTCTGGTTTATCTTGCGCAGTCCTTGGGGCAGAGCCTTTAAAGCGCTTAGAGATAATCCAGCACGCTCAGAAAGTTTAGGCTTATCGCAAACGACTTATACCCTCTTGGCCTTTGCTATTGGCTCTGCATTTGCCGGGGTTGCTGGCGTTATGCAAGCAGGGCTGGTTGAGTTTATTGACCCTGACTCCTTTGTCCTATGGCGCGGTTTGCTTCTTGTCATGATGCTGGTGGTAGGTGGTAGCGGCAGTCTAATAGGGCCGTTTATTGGCGCTGCCATTGTTACGCTCCTTCCTGAGTGGCTACGTTTCACTGGTGAATATTATCTGGTCATCTTTGGCCTTGGCGTGATTATCGTGATGCGTTATTTCCCTAAGGGGCTTGCAGGTTTATTGCCCTTTGTGAAAAAGCGCTTTTTCACTCGAGAGGTACAAAGCTAAATGGCAGCACCTGTTGTCCAAGTTCGAGGTATTTATAAAGCCTTTGGCCCGGTACAAGCGGTCAATGGCGTCTCCTTTGATGTCTTACCTGGAGAAATCTTAGGCGTTATTGGGCCCAATGGTTGTGGCAAATCGACCCTCTTTAACTGCATTTTAGGCCAACTTAAACCTGACAAAGGAACTGTGGTTTTTAAGGGCTCGAGTGTAACAGGCTGGTCACCTTCTCGTTTGGCTTTAGGCGGCCTGGGGCGTACCTTTCAGCTTTTACAAGTTTTTCCTTCAATGACGGTAAGAGAAAATTTACTGGTTTCTGCCCAAGCCCATAAAGGCAATGTCTTTAGCCGACTTTTTATGGCACCCGATCTTGGATTAATGCCTGAAGTAGATAAAATGATCGAAGCTTTTAGGTTAGGGCATCTGGCTGATGAAGAGGCTGGAAACCTAAGTTATGGTCAGCAAAAGCTTTTAGACATTGCCATGTCACTTATGTCTAGCTCGGGGGTTGTCTTTTTAGATGAGCCTGCTGGCGGCGTCAACTTATCCATGCTGGCTGGTGTCAAAGACTTGCTTATTGAATTGAACAAAAAGCAAAAGGCAACAATTGTCGTTATCGAGCACAACATGGAATTTATTTTTGAGGTGGCTCACCGCATTGTAGTTATGTCTGAAGGCTCGGTTCTTAAAGTGGGTACACCTGCCGAAATAAGAACTGACCCGCAAGTAATCGAGGCTTACCTTGGACACTAAAAAACTCTTGTCCACAAAGACAAAGTTGGACTCTAAGACAAAGATCGTATTGAGAACTCAAGATGTGGTAGCAGGTTACGGTGCCACGACTATTCTTAATAGCACGACTATAGAAGTACATGAAGCCGCACTCACCACTGTGATTGGGCCCAATGGGGCAGGAAAATCAACCCTATTTAAGGCCATTTTTGGCATGTTGCCTATTCGTGAGGGCAAGATTTTGCTAGAAGGGCAAGACATCACACATTTAAAGCCTCTAGCTCTTTTAGAAAAAGGTATGGCCTATGTACCTCAAGGGCGCAATATCTTCCCGCAGCTTTCCGTAGAGCATAATCTAGAATTTGGGGGCATTAGTTTAAAAAATCTGCAAGAAACCAGGGTGCGTATGGAAAAGGTCTACGAGCAATTTCCTATTTTGAAGGCTCGAGCTAAAAAGCAAGCTGGCACCCTCTCTGGCGGCGAACAAAAAATGCTCGAGATTGGCAGAGCCATGCTCTTAGAGCCCAAACTCTTACTTATTGACGAGCCTTCAATTGGCCTCTCCCCCATCCTGGTACAGCAAACCTTTGACCTGCTTTTGGCCCTGCGCGACCGTGGTGTGAGCATCCTAATGATTGAGCAAAACGCAAAAAAAGCACTCGGTATTTCTGACTACGGCATCGTTTTACAACAAGGTCGTCTTGCTATGGCTGGCACTGCCCAGGGAATTTTGAACCACCCTGAAATTGGTCATCTTTTTCTTGGTGGCGTCGTTAAAGTCTAAGATGGATTTTTCTCTTTCAAACGAGCAAAAACTCCTTATGCAAACGGTTAGGCGCTTTATTGCCAGTGACTTGGCCCCCCTTGAAGAAGAAGTAGAATCAGAGGGCGAACTCGCGCCTGAAAAAGCTAAAGCAATTTTCAAAAAGTCTCAAGAACTTGGGCTTTATGCTACCAACATCCCAGTGGAGTTTGGCGGTGCTGGACTCTCAGCGGTCGATACCATGCTGCTAGAAGAACAATTTGGTCACACCACTGATATTTTGATTAGACGCGCCTTTGGCAATGTTTATGAGGTGCTTTTAAAATGCCAGGGTAGCCAAATTGAGCGCTGGTTAAAACCTTGTGTAACAGGTGATCGAACTGCGTCTATTGCCATCACCGAGCCCAATGCTGGCTCGGATGCCGCAGCCATAAAGACTCGAGCTACAAAAACCAAAAATGGCTGGCGTTTATCCGGCTCAAAACATTTTGTAAGCGATGGTCTTTATTCAGACTTTTTTATTGTTTCAGCCGTAACTGAGCCCACAGCAGGGAGCCGAGGCATATCGCTATTTCTCGTTGATAAAGCTAGTCCAGGGGTCACCGTGGGCAAAGATCAAAAGATGATGGGGCTAAGAGGCACCAGCCACGTGGAACTGTTCTTTGATGAGGTTGAGCTTAGTCAAGACAATCTACTTGGCGAAGAAGGCAAAGGCTTAAGACATATCCTTGAAACGCTTGGGCGTGTGAGGTTAGCTCAGGTTGGCGCAAGGGCTGTTGGCAAGGCCTGTCATGTTCAAAGCCTTATGGTCGATTATGCGCAAAACCGTGAGCAGTTTGGCAAAACGATCAGCGAGTTTCAGCTTATTCAGCAAATGATTGCCGATAACACCATAGAAATCAATGCCGCCAGACTCATGGTGCTTAGTGCTGCTTTTAGCATCGATCAGGGTCATGACGCTCGAGACCTCATTTCAATGGTAAAAGTACATGCCGCCGAGACCCTCGGGCGCGTAGTAGATAGAGCCGTACAGGTTTTTGGCGGCATGGGGTTTTGTAAAGAACTACCCATAGAGCGCTATTATCGGGATGCTCGGATTTACCGCATTTTTGACGGAACCTCTGAGATTCACCGAACCGTAATAGCAAATTCAACCTTAAAAAAAGGGGATGCTCTTTTTGATATGGGAGCTTAATTGCTCCTTATTAGAGCCTAGCTACTGGCTTTCAATTTGGCATCCACATGGATTTTTAAGCCTTTTTCGACAGGCGTATCTGGCCGATATAACCCTGCATTTTTAGCTGCCTCCGTCGAATAAACTCTGTGGGAACAAAACTGAAGACGTCCTGGTTCACGTTTTAGCAAGTCCGATATCATAACTTCTTCTACCTTTAGCTCAACGCCCAGGTGCTCGGCAATAATTTCATAGTAGCGCCAACTAGGAATGATATCTGGCCCTGGTGCATTAAAAATCTGCCCATAGGTGGAGGGTTTGCCAGCGCAGTCAAGAATCATTCGCGCTAAGTCTTCCGAGAAAACGGGCATTTGTAAGAAGTGACCTCCGCCAACTAAGCGAAGAGGTTTATTTGCTTTAAGATGCCCCAGCAAATCAGGGTTTCGGCTGTGCTCTGGCAAACAGCCTAGTTCTGAACCAGGGCCATAAATATGACCTGGGCGCAGAATTGTCCAGTTAAGCTTTTGCCCAAGATTTATAAAAACTTCTTCTGCCTTGCGCTTATTTTGTCCGTAAGACAATTGGGTAAACTGCTCAAACGCTTCAGAGACAGGGAATGGCCGCGGATGTTCCTGATAGACCGAATCGGTAGAAACAAAAACCAGGTGCTTGGTTAAACCTGCAAACACAGTGATATCTTGCTCTGCATCTTCAGGGCTAAAGCAAATACAATCAGCAACCAAATCCCAGCTTTGGTTTGCACTACTAATGGTCGAGGCAAACGCATCTTTATCTTTACGGTCAACCATAATCGGTTTGACGCCTGCTGGCAAAGGACGCTGCCCTCTGGTTACCACAGAAACATCATGACCTTGTGCCAAGGCAACCCTTGCCAAGGTACCACTTAAAAAACCACTTCCACCTAAAATTAAAAGTTTCATGGTTTAGTCTACCTTCTAGACTTACTTTGTTTAAACTTTTTGCTTTTTCAAGCATGGTATTTTTACTAATGCAGCATGTACCAGCATCCCTACTTTAATCTTTTTTTACATAGCAATGCCGAGCTCGAGCCTTTCCTGCAAAGCAAAATCCTCGAGCGCAAATGCCTTCATGAATGGCCCCTGTCTAGCGTCGAACGCCTTACGACAAGCTCAGGCAAGAACTGGATTTACAAATCGCAATCAGCACCCAGCGTCGAGACTGCCTTTTACGCTCAAGCAAAGTCTCCTCTACTAATTAAGGCTCAAGCGCTCGAGCCTCTTATGCCAAATCATCAACACCTCCTGTTGGAGTATCTAGCCTTTAATCTTTTAAAGGATGCCAACTATGGAGAGCAAGAATGGTTGGTATTAGGTCGGAGGCTTATAACCGAGATTCAAACCATTCAAGGGGATTTGCCGATTTATCTGGATATCAGTAGTGAGGAAAAATGGCTGTACCTGTTTGAGCAGCTCATGCTGAATCTGGAAACGCTGACCAAACAGCACATTTTCCAGCGTGTTAAGGCAGAGGCTTTAAACCGTCTTAAACAAATGGGCTCGAGCCAAGAGCTAGCTCGAGCGTTTAACGACAGCGGCTATGTTCATGGTGATCTATCGGGGTCAAATATTTTTTGCGGAGCAGATAGCTACAAAATCATCGACTGGCAACGCCCCATTCTTGGACCAACAGACTTAGATTTGGCAATTCTGCTTAATGCATTTGGGGTAAATCCTGCTAAGTATTTAGCTAAGGGCATCGTTTTCTTGAGTTACCTACTGCGCATTCATTGGCTTACAGAATGCAGCGTAAAATGGTTTCCGGAAGGCGCAAAAACCTACGACAATGCCATCTATCAGCTCATATCCCAGCTTAAGTAGAGCTTATTACTAAGAAGGTCGGCATATTTCCTATAGGATATATACTATGAAAAAATATGCCCTGGTTGGAACCGGAAGCCGAGCTGGTATGTTCGTTAATGCCATTACCCATACATTTAAAGAGCACGCCAAACTGGTCGCCTTTTGTGATTTAAGTCAAACCCGTATGAACTGGCATAATGGTCAGCTCGAGCAAAAGGGTCACCCTGCTATACCGACCTTTCTGGCTGCCGATTTTGACAAAATGATTGCCGAAACTAAACCCGACACCGTCATTGTTACCACCATGGACGCAACCCATCATGAATACATCATTCGCGCAATGGAGCTTGGCTGTGACGCTATTAGCGAAAAACCTATGACAACTGATGAGATCAAAGCTAGGGCAATATTTGAGGCTATCGAGCGCACCGGCAAATCCCTCCGTGTAAGCTTTAATTACCGCTACGCCCCTGCTTATACCAAGCTCCGCGAAGTCATTATGGACGGCACCATTGGTAGACCCTTAAGCGTTAACTTTATGTGGCTACTAGACACCAGCCACGGCGCTGATTATTTCCGCCGCTGGCACCGCGAAAAGCATAATTCCGGTGGGCTTTTTGTGCACAAAGCCACGCATCACTTTGATCTAATTAACTGGTGGATTGCCTCTTATCCTAAAGAAGTGTTTGCCATGGGTGATTTGCTTTTTTATGGCAAAGAAAATGCCGAAGCAAGGGGCGAAAGCTATAGCTACAAACGCTATACAGGCGTAGCAGAGGCTGTCAAAGACCCGTTTGCTTTATTCCTTGACAAAAATGCAGCGATGAAAGGGCTTTACCTTGACGCCGAAGCAGAAACGGGTTACCTGCGCGACCGCAATGTTTTTGATGAACCCATCACTATTGAAGACACCATGAACGTTACCGCTCGCTATAAAAATGGCGCACTGCTTTCTTACAACCTGGTTGCCTTTAGTCCCTGGGAAGGTATGAAGGTTGCTATTACAGGGGATAAAGGTCGCATTGAGCTCGAGGTAATTGAAAATGTTGAACACTTAAAAGAAGACAAAGAGCGCAATGTAACGGCCAGTAAAGGCTCTTTTAAACAAACGACCCTAAAAGTTTTTCCTCTATTTAAACCGCCCTATGATGTTGAAATCCCGGCGGCGGTTGGCGGACACGGCGGCGCTGACCCTGTTATGCTCGAGCAAATTTTTCACCCTAATCCACCTCATGACAAATTTAACCGCGGCGCTTCGCATATTGATGGCGCGGCCTCAATTCTCTTAGGTATTGCTGCCAATAAATCTTTAGAAACCAAACAGCTCATACAGGTTGACGACTTGCTTAAACTTTAAGCTTATGCCACTTTCATCTGGTTTAATTTGGCGAAACGTTTCTAAGACTCTAATTAAAGTAGTGTTTAAGGTGCTAGGCAAAGTAGATATTTTTCAGGCAGAACCTGGGCTCGAGCTTTTAACTCAGCGCAGCCAAAATGAGGCTTATTGCTGCCAACGACCAGATGATACCTATTTGTTATTTTTACCAGATGTCGGCAACGTTTATTTAAAACCCAGTCATCCAAATAAAGCCTATACCGTTATAGGGCTTGACATACTCGCGAATACCTGCGCCTTAAAACTAGCCTTGGGAAAAAGTGCCGATCAACTACTCCAGCTCATTAGTCCTCGTGAAAGTGGCTATTAGCCATCACTGGTTAAAGAAGCTATGCAAGTGAAGAATCCGTAAGAACCTTACAAAACTCAGGCGTATTCTGGTGTACGTTTATAAGGTCAGTTAGGCGCTCCTCTCGATTCAAGAAAGCACATTTTGACAAATGCTTAATTCAACCTAATTTTGCTGTTTACCGTCGGCACTGGGCCTTATAAAAGCCTGTGCCCCATTTTTTGCCTCAACCTGAATTCTAATGATTGGATTTAGCGTGAATACAGACACCAAGAAACCTGCAAATTTTGTTCGATTTTTAGGCTATGTCAAACCTTATGTTTGGCTTATCGTCTTGGCAGCAGTGGGGGGCATTATTAAATTTACTGTTCCGCTCATTGTGCCGCAAATTACTCGTTATTTACTTGATGATGTATTTTTAAACAGCAAATACAGCACCCAGCAGCAACTTCATATTTTGTACCGCACTCTAGGTTTAATGACAGCTGGCTATATTTTTATCTGGGCCCCTGCTACCTATGCGAGAAGCTATTATTCTGGCGTTGCAGGCTATAAAGCCGTTTTCGATTTAAGACAAAAACTTTATGAGCATATCCTGCGCATGTCTGCCTCGTTTTTTGATCGCCACCGCTCAGGCTCAATCGTCTCAAGGCTTATTAGCGATGTTGCGCTCATGCAAAACCTGGTAGGCAACGCGCTTACCAATGTCTGGATGGACTCAGCTGCCATCATTGTCGTCTTATTTTTTCTTTTTCGTATTAATGTCAATATTACCTTGGTTGCACTAGCAACTTTTCCCCTTTATATTTATGTTTTTAGACAGTTTCAAGGCAGAATTCGTGTGGCCACTCATGAAATTCAGGAGGGTACATCACAACTGGCTGGAAACGCTCAGGAAAAAATTTCAGGTAGCAATGTGGTTCAAGCGTTTAACCAAGAGCGCCGTGAAGGTCGCTATTTTAAACGGGATTCTGGTGAGCTTTTAACTGCAACCTTTCGCCTTCTTAATTTTCGAGGCGCGAATGCTGCACTAACAGGCATATTAACGCAAGGGGCTCCCCTTCTTGTCTTATTATATGGGGGCTATTTGGTCATTAATGGCAAATTGACGATTGGCGAATTGGTAGCTGTTAATTTGTATCTAAGCCCCCTTTATTTACCGCTCGAGCGCTTCTCTGAACTTAATGTCATTTTGTCTAACGCACTTGCAGCTCTTGACCGAGTCTTTGAGGTTATGGATGAAAACCCTGACATTATTGATCCACCTGATGCAAAAGACTTAGACAATCCCAAAGGCCGTGTGAGTTTTAAAAATGTTCATTTTAGTTACAGTCAAGAAGATGATAGTCCACTGGCAGTTCTTAGAGACATTAGCTTTAGGGTAGAACCTGGGCAAAAAGTAGCGCTCGTTGGGCCTAGTGGTTCAGGAAAAAGCTCGCTTATAAGTCTTATACCCAGGTTCTATGATGTGACCGAGGGAAGCATACAAATTGATGAGCAAGACGTCCGCAGTTTAAAGGTTAAATCACTTCGCTCGCATATCAGCATTGTCTTACAAACACCTGTTCTTTTTTCTGGAAGTATCAAACAAAATATCTTGTACGGCAAACCTAGCGCCTCAGAAGAGGAACTCATCGCCGCCACAAAAGCTGCTAATGCGTACGATTTTATTCAGCAAATGCCCAAAGGCTTTAACAGTGAGGTAGGTGAAGGGGGTGGCTTTTTATCAGGTGGACAGCGCCAACGTGTCACCATAGCCAGAGCCTTTTTGAAAGACCCCCAAATTTTAATCTTAGATGAGGCGACCTCTGCGCTAGATAGTGCCTCAGAGAAGCTTATTCAGAACGCTCTAGAAAAACTGATGGAAAACCG